>CAYPHL010000004.1:48808-82413 GCA_964410385.1 uncultured Rikenellaceae bacterium
TTCAAGGAGCAGGGGGCAGAGAAATGAACGATGAGTAAGTTAAGATAAAAGCAATTGCCAACTGCCAACTGCCAACTTAAATATGGGTCATAAGATAAAATATTATTCCACTAATCTGAGAGCCCCTGAAGTATCATTCAGGGAAGCGTTACTCAGAGGTATCGCTCCGGACGGGGGCTTATATATGCCTCGGTCTGTTCCGGAGCTTACAAGGAAGGAGTTGGAAAGCTTTACCGACAGGGAATACTATGAAATTGCATTTGTGATCCTTAATAAATTCCTGAAAAATGAGATAGGGGATAAAGATCTTATGGCTCTATGCCGGGATGCATACAATTTCAGTGTTCCCCTGGAGCATGTTGCAGATGATTGTTATATCCTGAGACTCGATCAGGGGCCAACCGCTTCCTTCAAGGATTTTGCCGCAAGGATAATGGCAAGACTCATGAATTATTTTATAGTGCCGGAACAATCGCATTACACTATCCTTACAGCCACATCGGGCGATACCGGCAGTGCCGTCGCAAGCGCTTTCCACGGATTGAAGCATATTGATGTCATAATACTATTTCCTCTGGATGAGGTCAGCGAGACACAGAGGAAGCAGATGACAACACTTAAAGGTAATATAAGTGTAGTGGCTGTCAAAGGTAAATTTGATGACTGTCAGAGGATTGTAAAAAGAGCTTTCGCCGATGAGGCATTCAGGGATCTTAGTCTCTCTTCTGCTAATTCTATTAATATAGGAAGGCTGCTTCCTCAATCAGTTTATTATGCCTGGGCCTGGTCCAGGTCAGGCCGCAAACCGGTAGTTTTCAGTGTTCCATCAGGTAATTACGGAAACCTTATGGGAGGACTGATTGCCCGTGAGATGGGACTTCCTGTGGAAAAGTTCGTTATTTCTGCAAATGAAAATAATGAGGTCCCGGAATATCTGAGGACCGGTATATACCGGATCATCTCACCCTCGCTGAACTGTATCTCCAGTGCAATGAATGTGGGTCATCCAAGCAATATGGCAAGGATCATTGCCCTTTACGGTGGAGTAATGAATGAAAAGGGTGAAATACTCAGATCACCCGATCCTGGAAGGATGCAGGAGGATTTTTATGGCATCAGCGTTTCCGATCAGGTTACCCGGGAAACAATTTTCTCAGGCTATAATGATCATCGTGTTCTTCTGGAGCCACACGGAGCAGTTGCCTGGAAAGGCCTTCAGCATTTCCTGTCAGGCAAATCTCCCGAAGAACTTAACGGAAGAGTTTTCATATCCCTTGAAACCGCTCATCCGGCAAAGTTTCCCGGGGAGATCAGGAGGATACTGAACTTTATGCCCGAGGCTCCCCCTTCACTGAGCAAACTGGCTGAACTTGACGAGGAATATCTGACAATTGAAAATGATTACAATTCATTCAGGGAATATATTCAAAAGACACATTAAACCAATTCTGACTTATGTATATTATTTGTACGGATCTTGAAGGAGTGCTTGTACCGGAAGTTTGGATAAATGTTGCGAGATGGACCGGGATTGATGAGCTTAAACTGACCACAAGAGACATAAATGATTATGATGCCCTCATGAAAAGAAGGCTTGAAATTCTGCACCATCACAGCATAACGATCACGGATATTCAGAAAGTCATTTCACTTCTTGAACTGATGCCGGGAGCGCTTGATTTTATAAGCTGGCTTCATGGGAAAGCGCAGATGATAGTTGTTTCGGATACCTTCAGGGAATTTGCCGATCCGCTTCTCGAAAAAATGGGATGGCCCGTTCTTTTCTGCCACCACCTCACAATTGACAAGGACGGTATCATAACCGATTATAACCTCCGGCAGTCAGATGCCAAGATGAAAGTGGTTGAAGCCCTTCAGAACCTGAATTTCAAGGTTATTGCTGTAGGGGATTCGTACAACGACATCAACATGCTGAGAAAAGCGGAAATGGGAGTTCTTTTTAAACCACCACAGAACGTAATTGACGATAATAAAGATCTTACTGTTGTTAATTCTTTCCTTAGCCTCAAGAAGATAATTTCCGAGAAGCTGGATATTCACTGAATTTAAATCCCGGGAATCAGGATTACATGCTAAATATCAAAACCCTGATTATTTCAGGATTTCAGTTGTATATTTATATGCCAGGTCAGCCTGATCCTTTGCGAGTCCGGAAATTATAACCATCACATTTTCCTTCCAGGAAAGGAAAATTGTTCCGTTGTAGCCATCGGTAAATACGAATCTGTTCTCATCCTCAAGGAAAGACTCCATTCCGGCAGCTGACAGGTAAGCTTTTGCCATTTTTATTATCTCATCCGGATTATCTTTCCGGATCAGGTAAATCCCAAAAACATCATTACCTGCTTTATAACGGGCCTGGAATGCCGAACTGAGGAACTGATGTCCCAGTACATTATCATGAATATAGGTTTCTTCATTTATCATTTTGCCTTGGGCGGGGAATCTTGACAGAAGAGCCGGCATAGTTGTCTCACCAGGAAGCATGTTTGCCACCCTCTGAGCCAGGTTACCGGCAGCCTGAAGCACCTTCGGCTTTTCTGAATATGTCCGGATCTTTACATAATGATTACCCTTGAAAAAATTAGTAGCACCGTCTACACTATAGCCCTGGGCTCCAAGATTTGTAAAACTGAATGAAGGGGAACGCTCCGATGCATATATCCCGAAGGCCATTGTATGATCCTGATGTCTGTAAATCTCAAGTTTTATTACATTTTTACCTTTTTTATACTCAGCAACATGCAGGTCTCGGAATCCAAGTGCCAGGAATCCGTCAGCGGCTCCGTTAATGAAATCCCATAAATTCTCAGGAAGATATACCGGATAATTAGTCAGTTTTTTAAAACCCTGGAGGTCAGGAAATACTATGTCCTGTCCTGTTGCATTTACAGAAATTACCGCAAAAAGGATAACGGCAAGTAATTTATTCTTTATCATTGATAGTAACTTTAATAATTCTTATCCTTTGTGTGACTTTGTTAAATCCTTAAAGAAACTTTCCGGTTAATAATCTCAGGTAAGAAAATCATAAGGTATACTGCCAAGTCTTGAAATGTCGGCAATTTTTTCCATCACCCGGAAATTCCTCAGACAATTTACTGTGCAGGAATCACATCCGCTGCATGGATTTTCCGAAATATTAAGCTCTGCCAGAAGACTTTTTGCCATAGCGGGATTTCCATATCCGTATGCATACATATAGGCTCTCATCAGATCCCTGACCGGAAGATTCTTTGAACAGCTCTGAGTACAATTATCACATCCGGCGCAGATCAGTCCCGGTTCTGAAAGGGATGCAACGAGTTCACTCTTTTCCTGATCTGTAAGTGTAAAATCTTCCATTATCCCGGAATTGATCTCCACCTGTTCAAATGCTGTCATTCCCGGGATTGTAGTATGGATATCGGGGTTCTGCAATACCCATTTAAGGGCCGCAGGCGCGTTTACCGGCTTGGTCCTTTCCCTGTCAAGGAATCCTCCTGCAAGTGTCTTCATTGCCACAATGCCAATACCTGCCGATGCCGCTTTTTTTATCGCTGCATTCAGTTCCGGAAGTGTAGCAAGCCTGTAATTATATTGTGTAAGTATTACATCCCATAAATCAGATTCTGCGGCAGCATCAATTACAGCATGTTCATTCCTGTGGGTTGAGAATCCGATATACTTTATTTTTCCTTCTTTCTTCAGCTGCTTTACAGTATTTATTACAGGTTTATGATCGAAATATTCCGGATTGCTGATATCATGAACATACAGGATATCCACATAATCCATTTTTAGACGCGACATGCTTACATTGAATGTCTCCATGAAGCGGTCAGCAGTAGCCTGATCAGTCGGTTTTCCGTCCCGGTCGGTAGGTGATTTGACTTTGGTTGAAATTATGAATGAGTCCCTCCGGTAATCTTTGAACACATTTCCAAGCATTGTTTCACTGTTCCCTCCCAGGTATCCGTTGGCTGTATCAAAAAGCCTCATTCCCTTGTCATAAGCAGCTTTAACAAGGCTTGGATTATCCGATCGCATAACACCGAAGCTTACAACAGGTACTTTTATACCCGTCCGGCCAAGTGTCCTGTAAATTATATTCTTTTCCTGTACCTGTGCAGAAATGATTGCCGGAGAAACAGCCATTGCTCCTGCTCCTGCAATACTCGTCCTGAGAAATCCTCTTCTTGATATCATATTTGTTTATATTTATTTTAAATTTCTGATCCTCACTTCAATATCAGTATCTTTCAACAGCTGTACCAGCTTGTCGGTTTTTGTATCACCATAATGATAGGGATAAAGAATTTCAGGTTTGAAAGCTTTAGCCGCATCAGCAACCATTTCAGGTGTCATTGTATATGGAAGGTTCATTGGCAGGAAGGCAACATTTATGTTTTTCAGAGCCTTCATTTCCGGGGTATTTTCAGTATCCCCGGCAATATAGAATTTCTTATCTCCTGTTGTCAGAATGTATCCTATGCCTGAACCTTTTGGGTGAAATGGCTGTCCGGGTGATCTCATATTGACAATATTATAGGCGGGAACAGCTTCAACTGTTATGCTGCCGGCATTCCGGGTTTCCCCGGAATTCATTGGTTGTGCCCATTTTATTTCAGCAGCTGCTTTCTGGTTGCAGAACATTACTGTCGAGGGTTTCCGGAGAGAAGAGATCAGTTTAGCATCAAGATGATCGTAATGTTCATGAGTTACCAGGATCAGATCAGCCTGCGGAAGATCCTTATAGCTTCCTGAACTGCTCACAGGATCGATATGAATACAGTAATCATTCACTTTGAACATGAGCGATCCGTGTCCGATAAAGTATATTTCAACTTCGCCTGCAGATGTTTTTATCACATCAACAGCATGGGAATCCTGAGAATATGCACCTGAAGTCATCATAATTATGATTAAAATTGTTAAAATCTGTAATTTCCTTTTCATATGATCTTGGTTATTCGTCCCATAAAAACATGCATAAAAGTAGTAATCTTATCATTTTTATCAAATTTATCATCATCAAGTACGTTTTAATGAAGTAAAATTAATAACTTGCCTGATGTTTTAGGTAATGGATCAATCATTTAACATTGATGCATTTAGGGTATATCAAAAAGTCATTGTGCCTGTTTAGTCTTCTGGTTATCACCTTAGTTATAAATGGTCAGGCATCTAAAAGCTGCAGGATCAGTTTTGACAGGGTTGCTCAGACAAATGAAATCATTTCATCAGGACGTGATATCATAATAAATTACACCCTGCCGGAGATTGAAATAAACGGATTCAGGGGTGATAATGGTTCGTTTTACAGGATATCAGCTCCCGGCCACATATATACTTCAGTACCAGGTAAGCCCGAACTTCCGGTTTTAAGCCGGCTCATTGCGGTTCCGGGAGATCTGGTCTTTGAGGTCAGAATAACAGATGTCAGTACAAGCAGAGTCTATCCGGGCCGAAAGAAGATAGATGGCCTTCTTTTCCCCGCCCAGGAAGGTGAAACAAAAGGAGATCAGGATAAAAAGCGTACATTTTCGATAGATAAGGCTTTGTATTCCACAAAGAAATTCATTCAATCAGATACGGTTACAATCCTTCCTGCAGGTAAAGTAAGGGGAACAAGGCTTGCAAATCTCGTAATCTCACCGTTCAGATATAATCCCGGATCAAATATCCTGGAAGTAATTACTTCGATGAAAATTGAGATCCATTTCACAGGATTATCAGAATTTCCAAAATCAACCGGGACATCTGAAGCCTTCAGAAAAACATTAAGCAAGGGAGTCCTTAACTATGCTGAAAGTTCAGATATTGCCACATGGTCTGAAAAGCCAATGAGGATGGTAATACTTACAGACACGGCATTCCGGCATCATCTTGAACCATTTATAAGATGGAAAACCCTTAAAGGTATAAAGCTTGATATATTATATAAAGGTGCTGAATTTGCAGGTGACAGCTATACTGATATAAAGAATTCTATTGCAAATCTTTATCATTCCGCCACCGCGGATGATCCTCCTCCTGAATACCTTCTGATCGTTGGTAATACTGCAAAGATACCGTATTATGGGAACGACAATGTAACAGATATGTATTACGGGGAATTTGACGGTAACGGTGATTATTTCCCTGAAATGTTCATAGGCAGGCTGCCTGTAGCCGATACAAATGAACTGAAAAGTGTTGTTGCAAAGCTTGTCAGTTATGAAAAGTTCGAATATGCCGATACCAACATGTTCCACTCCAATGCAATGATCACCTCTGGTTACGATGCAAGCTATGCGAACTATATGAACGGGCAGATCAAATATGCCATTACAAATTACCTCACACCCGCAAACAACATTCACGAATACCATTTCTATTATCCGCAGACCCAGGTGACACATAAAGATTCAGTCATGGGACTGATAAATAAAGGTATGTCCTTCATCAATTATACCGGTCACGGATCATCTACTGCCTGGCTTCATATAAATATTGATACATCGGACGTCAGAAAGCTGAATAATAAGAACATGTATCCCTTTATCATAAGTAATGCATGTCAGACTTCTAAATTTAATATTAAGTCTCTGGGTAACAGAATGGTGGTATCAAATGAAAAAGGAGCGATAGGATTTATAGGCTGTTCGAACGATTCATTCTGGAACGAGGATTTTTACTGGGCTGTCGGTACGGGAACGCCTTCGGATAATCCGACTTACGAGACCACAGGGCCCGGAGCCCTCGACAGATTATTCCATACACATGGTGAACCCATGTCGGAATGGTATACTACCATGGGGCAGATTGTTTATTCCGGAAATCTTTCGGTCAGTGCCAGCACCAGCTCACGTAAGAAGTACTACTGGGAAACCTATAATCTTGTCGGTGATCCCAGTATGATACCAATAATCGGCACACCGGATTCATTCAGAATCGAACTTCCCGATACCTTGCCAAATAAAATCAGAACCTGGTCTTTTACCGCCGAGCCAGGATCATATATTGCTGTTTCACATGCAGACACCCTTTGGGATGCAAGACATGCCAGCCCTTCAGGAGCAGTGACCCTGGAAATGCCTGGTCTTTCCGAAGATTCCTGTCTTGTAATTATAACTGGCCAGAATAAAGTGCCGTTAATGAAGACCATATATTTTTCAAATGTCGATAAAGAATTTATCAGCCTTAATAAATTAAAGATAAGCGATATTTCAGGCAATAACGATAACAAGGCTGATTTCGGAGAAACATTATATATCGATCTTACTATCGGTAATCTTGGCCTCACCGATGCAACGGATCTGTATGCAAAGATAACATCTGCTTCCCCATATATTACTATACTGAACGATTCGGCCATGATAGGATCGCTCCCTGCCGGATCAGAAAAACTTATAAGCAATAAATTGTCAGTACTGGTGTCGGATAATATAATAGATAACAGTCTTGTTACACTTGATATAAAAATTTCAGACCACGCTGATTCATATCATTTTCCGGCAGATTTCACAGTACATGCGCCGGAGCTTGATATTCTGAGCTTTTACCTTGAGGATGAAGCCACGGGTAACGGAGATCAGGTAGCCAACCCGGGAGAAACTCTGAGCCTGGTCTTTTCCGTTAAAAATGACGGCAGCAGCAGTATTTCGGGAAAATTCTCAATTTCCAGTCAGGATGCAGGGATCACAATTCTTGAACCCACAAAGAATTCCGGATTGTTGTCCGACGGGGTGATGACTGAAATACCTGTCCTTGTCAAGCTCTCACAATCAATTAATACCGGCACAACAATTTCTGTCAATGCCGTTCTGGATTGTGGTCCCTACCACGTTCAGAGGACATTCTCCTTCAGAGTCGGCCGGATAAGGGAATCATTTGAATCATCATCGTTTAAAATATTCCCGTGGATCAATTTAAGTCCGAAACCCTGGGTGATCACTGATGCCGGAGCCACTGACGGAAACCTTTCAGCACGATCAGGTGCGATCGGACATAATGAAACCACATCTCTTATCATAAAAACACTTTATGAATCAGCCGATACCCTGAAATTCTATTACCATGTTTCATCAGAAACAAATTATGATTTCCTCGCTTTTTATCTGAACGATAAGGAAATGTTCCGGAAATCGGGAGAGACACAATGGGAAAGAAAAACTATACCGGTACCGGCAGGATACAATAAAATGGAATGGCGTTATAAGAAAGATCAGTCGGTTTCCCAGGGAAGGGACTATGCAATGATCGATATGATAGATTTTGCCGGACCGGGAGGAGTAACATATATCCAGAAAGATATTGTTACCGGCAGGATAATCAGCCCTGTTAAGAAAGACAAGATAGGAAGGGAACCTGTTACTGTAAAGGTCCTTAATGCAGGTCCTGATATAATTAACGGATTTAACCTCGCTTACTCAGTTAACGGCGGGATTCCGGTAAGACAGTTTTTCAGCGATAAACTGGTGCCATTCGGCGATTCCGTGACAGTAACGTTCGAGACCAAAGCTGATCTGTCAAGATATGGGGTTTATGATCTCGTCGTTTATGGCCATAATAATAATGACGATTTTCTTTTTAACGATACTGTCAGAATAAATATTGAAAATACAACCATAGATGAGCCTCTCTCAGTAAAACCCAATCCTTTCGATGAGAAATTTACAATTGTGATAAATTCAGAGGTCGATGCAACAGCAAACATTTCACTCATAAATGGTACAGGAAAAAAACTAATTGATTTTGAGATGGATATCCTGCAAGGCACAAATGAAAAAATAATCAACAGCGATTTCCTTGCTCCTGCAGTTTATTATCTCAGGGTTGAATATCCCGGCTGGAGCAAAATCATTCCGGTAATTAAAGCCCGACCCTGATCTTCTTTTTATTCCCCTGATAAAATATTATCTTTAAACTCGTACAACAGTAGTTCAAATACACTTTGAATTCATTATATATACCTTTGTTCTCTTTGTGTAAATTTTAACGTTCTTTGAGCATACCTTAGTGCTCTTTGTTTTTACCTTTGTGCTCTTTGTGGTTAAAAAAATAGTTAAATAAAAATTTTATATATGACATCATTCATTCCGACCAGGGAAGATGCCCTCCAGTTATTTAAGAAATATAACAGCAGTGAAAGTCTTTTAAAGCATGCTCTTGCCGTTGAAGGGGTAATGAGATACATGGCCAGGAAATCGGGTGAGGACGAGGAGAAGTGGGGAGTTATAGGTCTCATACACGATCTCGATTATGAGTTATATCCCGACCAGCATTGTACGATGACGAAGAAAATTCTTGAGGAGAATCACTGGCCTGAGGAATACGTAAGGGCTGTAATGAGCCATGGCTGGGGACTGGTTTCGGATGTCGAACCGCTAACGCTTCTTGAAAAGACTATCTTTGCAATGGATGAACTTACAGGGCTTGTTACCACGAGTGCGCTCGTAAGGCCATCTAAAAGTGTTCTTGACATGGAGGCAAAATCGGTTAAAAAGAAGTGGAACGACAAAAGATTTGCCGCAGGTGTGGACAGGACTGTCATTGAGAAAGGTGCGGCGATGCTGGGAGTAACGCTCGATGAACTGATAAGCGACTGTATCGCGGGAATGAGGGAAGTTGCTGACCAGATAGGCCTGAAAGGTTCGGTTAACTAAAAAAAAACGTATTAAAATACGTTTTTAAAAACGTATTTTAATACGTTGATAATTCAAATCAGAGAACTATTAAAGTTGCCTGATCTTAATATTCCTGAACCACACATCATTGCCATGATCCTGCAGGCCTATATAGCCTTCTTTTGCAGTATTGATGAACCATGGCCATTCTGCGAATTTTGAATTTGCACACATCTTTTTCCAGTCGTCGGTCCACAGATGGAATTCGACAACATTGGCGCCGTTCTGCGTAAATACAACTGTACCCTGGTAAACAAGTATCTTCACTGAATTCCACTGTCCCACAGGTTTGGTATTCTGTGGTTTAGCAGGTATCAGATCATAAAGAGATCCTGCCATTCGGTTACCGTTAACTCCAAGTTTTGCATCAGGGTGTTTATCATTATCGAGAACCTGCATTTCGGGTGATGATTTGTAGATAGGTTCGTTTGGTATTTCCTGTGCAAGGATAAAGATGCCACTGTTTCCGCCTTCTGAGATTTTCCATTCGAGAGAAAGCTCGAAGTTACCAAGCTTCTTGTCATAAATGATATCTCCGCCGGCTCCGGCTTCACCGGAACCTGATGCTATACAATGGAGGGTACCGTCAACAACTTCCCATCCTGCAGCAGGGAATGTGGTTTTATTATAACCGCGCCATCCGGTAGTGGTTTTACCATCAAAGATAGTTGTCCAGTTTTCTCCTGAAGCGCTTTTCTTCTTGCCTGAGGAGGCACATGATGTAAGTCCGATCACAATGGTTAAGGATAAGAGAATATTAAAGAGTTTCATATTTTTCTCATTAAATTATGATTATGATTATCAATGCAAACAGGGCGTCTCAAAAGTCCGCTTTTATCTTACCCCTAAATCCCTCAAGGGGGACTTGTTGGTTTACAGATGTTTGCTAAGCCCCCCGGGGGGATGGGGGGTAAATCGACTTTTGAGACAGCCACTAATTATATGATTTAAACAGGCATTGCCGGTAATGACCAGCCATTGCGATATGTATGTTTAACCATTTCTGCAGCAAACTGTTTTGCACTCATAGGATCGGTCCATTTCTTATTGAATGTGGGATGACCATCAGCGATCGTGAATGCATCTTCAATGCAGATCCTAACATTTTCAGAGTCGGTTATGTTGGTGAATTCCATTTTTGCTCCGTCCCATTCGAGCTCTTTATTCAATCCCTGTAACCTTACTGCGAGTACACCCATAACAACCATTTCATTGAATGGTCCGGCTTCTGCAAAATCAGATTTTGTAGGAACCCTGTTTTCGGGGCTTTCTTTGCATGCACGTACCCAGTCCATTTCGTGTGAGACCTTATCCGGAAGTCTGCGTTCGGTTTTCGGAGCAACCGGTACACGTCCAGATAATAGCCATGGATCTCTTCCGTAGCATCCGCAGATGAGTTTATCTTTTGTCCCATGGAATATAACACCGCCGCCGCCATTATTCATATCCTTTCCGGCTGGCCATCCTGCCGGTTTAGGTGGCTGAAGTCCTCCGTCATACCATATTACTTCAACCTGAGGAAGTTTCATCTTAGCTTTTTTATCAGTGACCCTTGCAGGATAGATAAGGGAAACCCTCTGGGCATTAGGTGCACAATCGGTTAAGAGGAGTGTTGAGCTTCCCTGTGCCCTGATCGGATATTGCAGTTTCAGTCCTTTGAAAACGGGATGAAGTATATGGCATGCCATATCTCCAAGAGCTCCTGTTCCGAAATCCCACCAGCCACGCCAGTTCCATGGTGTATAAAGGCTGTTATACGGGCGCATTTTTGCCGGGCCGATAAACAGATCCCAGTTCAGTGTATCGGGGACCCATTCACCTTTTGGAACATTTAAACCCTGGGGCCATATAGGACGGTCAGTGAAAGATTCAACCTTTGTCACCTCCCCTATTTCACCATTCTGAAGCCATTCAACAGTAAGGTTTACACCTTCCCCGGATGAACCCTGGTTACCCATTTGTGTTGCAACCTTATGTTTTGCAGCAAGCTTGGTCAGAAGTCTTGATTCATAAACAGTATGAGTCAATGGTTTCTGAACATAAACATGTTTACCCATTGTCATGGCAGTTGCAGCAATGATCGCGTGAGTATGGTCAGCCGTTGCTACAATAACAGCATCGATCGAATTACCCATTTCATCAAGCATCTTGCGCCAGTCCCAGTATCTTTTTGCATTCGGATTGGCATCAAAAATTTTCTTTGAATATGCCCAGTCGACATCGCACAGAGCAACTATATTCTCTGTAGGAGCAACAGCCCTCAGGTTGCTGTTACCCATACCACCGATACCAACAACGGCAATATTCAGCTTATCGGACGGTGCTCTTCGTCCCATACCGCTTATAACAGAGCCGGGAAGGATCGTTAATCCGGCAGCAACAGCACCTGTTGTACCGATAAATGAACGACGTGTAATGTTTTTAGATTCTTCTTTCATTTTCAGATAGATTTAATTATTTATTATTTAAGCCTCTTTGATCTTAATTGAACATAAAAGTAATAATTTCAATATTATTTTTACCTGTACTTAATTTATTTTCTCTGGTTACAATTCCCTGATCCAGATATTTCTGTATGCAACCGGATTACCATGGTCCTGAAGTACAAGTGGTTCCGCTCCGTGTTTTTTGACGGAGTATTCCGGCATACCTATATAAAGTGTAGGTCCTCTCAGGCTTACATTATTCTGTATAAGAACACCATTATGCAGAACAGTTACCCGCGGGGGTGTGAAATATGTAGTGGTATCGTTAGCAAAACGCGGTGCAGTATAAATTATATCATAAGACTGCCATTCACCGGGTTTCCTGCTGGCATTAACAAGCGGGGCATATTGTTTATAAAGGCTTCCCGCCTGGCCATTCCTGTAGGTCTTGTTGTTGTAACTGTCGAGGACCTGAACTTCATATAAACCCTGCAGGTATACTCCGCTGTTACCTCTCCCCTGTCCGTCGCCGATAACTTCTGCGGGAGCTTTCCATTCGATATGCAGCTGGAAATCATTGAATTTACGCTTTGTCTGTATCACTCCCGATCCTTTTACGCAGACAAGGGCACCATCCTGAAGTATCCATTTTGTCGGATTTCCCCTGCTGTCCTGCCATTCGCGTTCTATGATACCGGCAGATCCGTCAAAAAGTACTATGGCATCCGAGGGAGCCATACCAGGTTGTTCACCAGGCGAAATAACGGTTACTTCAGGTTCCATAATTTCTGTCATCTGAGGAGTCATACGGGCAGGATACTCCTGCTTCTGTGCACCGCCCGCAGGCGGTCCGGATCTTTGCGGCTGCCCAAAGGCTGAAGCTCCGGTAAGCAGCGCAAGGCTGAGGATCATTAATTTCTTCATATAATTCTGATTAGTAAACATTTAAAATTAATAATTAGTTTCAGGTTAAATTAAAAATGATTTCAGGTAATGAACATCTCAAATGTAATCAGGTTTCGTGCAATCTTTAAAGCTTTTAAGTTTTATTTAACTTTTTTTAATATTAACCATTTTTCTGCATACTGAACCTGAATACCGCCATATAACCTGATCCGGATAATTGTGTGCCTGTTTGATGTTTATAATAAAAATAAAAGGGTGCCATGATCTGTTGACGATCACCGGTCATGGACACCCTTTTATTATTTTTAAGCAAAAAGGAAATGTTAAATCCTTTTTAGTAACCCGGATTCTGTGTAAGTTTAGGATTCGCGTCGATGGCTGTCTGCGGAATAGGGAACAGCAGCCGGAAACTAGCAAGTGCTTTAGGCCTCCAGACCGGTATGGGATTCAGGAATGTACCGAACCTTATCATATCCTGTCTGCCCCAGTTTTCCCAGGCCAGTTCGAACCGGCGTTCCATTCTGATATCATCAAGAGTAACACTTGATTTTAGTTTTGCCGGATCGGTGAAAGCTCTTTTTCTGAGCTCATTAACGAGCCTCGTTGCTTCGGTATTATCCTGATTAAGCCTTACAAGGCATTCTGCTTTCATAAGGTATACATCGGCGAGTCTGTAAATAGCATTATCATTTTCCATTGCAGTAACACCTTTCTTGAACTCCCACTTACCGCACCGGAAACCATCTTCCTGTTCCACCTGCCCCCAGCCGTCCGCATCAATGGCGTATTTGATTGTAACATCTGCAGTATGGATCAGTTCCCGTCCGTGGGCAGTTATGATCACCTTGCCGGTAGCAGGATCAAGCATCGGACCCATCAGAAAACTTCCGGCATAACGTTTATCCTCCGGATCGAAGGACTTAACATAATCAGGCATGGCACAAATGCCATTATTTGCACTTCCCGGAAGTCCCAGGGCTTTTGGATCAAGATAATGAAGGGTATAACCGCGGGCAGGATGCCCATAGGATATGCTGTTTACAGCTGATAATATCTGCTCTTTGGAATTTTCATTGCTGGCACTGAACTGGCTTTTCCAATCAAGCTCCAGTGAATAAGGAAGAGCCATAATGACGTTGCATGCATCAATGCATTCCTGCCATTTGGAACCACCTGCCGGGTTCCATATCTCTGCGTTCAGGTACATTTTAGCAAGCATAAAATAAACTGCTCCCTTTGTAAATTTCCCGTAGCTTGCTGCACTTACATCTGACCTAATCTTATCTTTTATATCGTTCAGTTCAGACATGATCCAGGCATAAACCTCCGCACGGGGTTTTGTACCTGGTTTTGTCAGATCTGTAAAATCAGTTACAAGCGGTACGTTACCATAGCAATCAACCAGCTCGATATATCTCATTGCTCTTGCAGCTCTTACCTGGGTCAGGTAAAGTCCTTTATCAGCTTCAGGAATCGCAGGACTTGTATTGATCAGATGAATTATCTGGTTAAAATTCGTTATGCGGGAATAACTGTCATTGTATATCCTGATAGCTGCACTGGTTTTTGGTGTCCACATCCCCATTGTCATCTCTTTATAAGCGCCTCCATCCCACCAGTCACCGCCTCTTCTCGTGGGAGTCACCGACATATCCGTGCAATTTTCTTTCGGGGCAGGGCTTCCGACACAGTTAAAATCTCTCAGTCTAAGGTAAATGGGGGCAAGAATTGAATTTATCTCAGCCGGCGTGGTACCATAGGAATCCATTGGTAATTGAGAATATACTTCTTCATCAAGGTTTGTACATCCAACGGCCAATAATCCGATAAGCATTATTAATGCCAAGTATATTGTTAACTTTTTCATTGTAAATCAGTTTTAAAGTTAAAAAGTAACATTTACACCTAAAATGTAGGTCCTGGATTTAGGATAGTATTCTCTTCCCTCAATACCGGGATCAAGTCCGCTCATTGACACTTCCGGGTCGACTCCCTTGTATTTGGTAATAGTTATCAGATTATGAGTTGTAGCATAAACTCTTATCCTGCTGACTCCAAGTAAGTCTTTTGGCAATAAAGAATACCCCAGGGTCAGGTTATCCAATCTTAAGAAGTCTCCCTTTTCGATGTAATAGCTGTTATAAAAAGGACTCTGTTTTAATCCCATGTCTAAAGCCACCTTCAGACAGTTTGCCCCGGGCAGCCACTGTAAATTGGCATATGACATTTTTGAGAAATTCAAAACATCATTACCCATTACTCCTCTGAAAAAGAATGAAAGCTCTAAATTCTTATAGGTAAGTAAATTATTAATACCATAGGTTAATTTAGGCTGTGCTTTCCCGATATAGGTATAATCAGAAACCGTAAAACCGGCTACTCCGTCTACCATGTCATCTATTATATATTTCCCGGCGTCATCGATTCCGAGACATCTCGGACCATAAAACTGGCCTACCTGGTATCCTTCCTGAACTATATGGGTGGTATTTGAAGATCCTCCTCTTACCCATGCGCTTCCTGTTTTTATAACTGAAGTGGTAAACTCCTCATTTGAAAGTTTAAGTATCTGGTTTTCGTTATGGGCAGCGTTCACAGAAACAGTCCATCTGAAATCGGATTTTCTGATGATATCTCCATTCAGTGTAATTTCCAGACCTTTATTTTCCATGGAACCAACATTTGCGACCATTGTCGTATACATATAAGGCGGCGATGGTACAGGATAGCTATACAGCAGATCCTTTGTTTTTCTGTTATAATATTCAATTGTTCCGTTAATCCTTGCCTCGAAAAGACTGAAATCAACTCCTACGTTGAACTGTCCTGTGGATTCCCATTTAAGGTTCGGATTTGGATTCTGGCTGACAGAATAAGCTGAGTGCCATGCGCCGTTATCATAGTACAGTCCGGTTGAACCATAAAGTGATAATGACTGGTAAGGATTCAGACCGCTCTGATTACCCGAGATGCCATAACCGACACGTAACTTCAGTTCATCGATCACATTAGTTAAACTGCTCATAAATGGTTCGTCAATAATTCGCCATGCTGCAGAAATTGAAGGGAAAGTACCCCATTTATTATTGGGTCCGAATTTTGAGGAACCATCACGCCGTAATGCAGCAGAAACAATATAACGATCGGCAAATGAATAATTTATCCTTCCAAAGAACGAAATAAGCTTATACATGTTTGCTTCCGAAGCAACATCACCGGTGAGCAGCTGTTCTCCGGCAGCAAGGTTATTAAAACCAAAAAGATTTGTGACAAAATACCGGTTTTGTGCGAAAGCCTGCTGGTAATGAAAATCTTCATAGGAATAACCGCCAAGAATATTAACATCATTCTTTCCAAACCTCCTTGCATAATTCACAGTTGCTTCCAACAGACCTTTATCATAAGTTCTTGCTTCACGCGACGCAGTCCCGTTGGAAGCTCTTCCGGCACGAGTACGTGAATCATAGTATATACCATAATCGCGTGATTCACGCTCTTTGTAATAATTAATTCCCGCAGATAAATCCTTTGTAATTTTCAAAGTTGCTTTCCCATTTACAAAAAACATACCTGTCTTTCGGGGTCTCATGTTGTATTCAATATTTCTAAGTGGATTTCCCTGGTCATATTCATCTGAATCCCACCATGATCCGTCAGCATTATACACAGGAATAGTAGGCACCACATTGTATGCAAGGACAAAATTATAGGTATAAGTCTCCTGATAATCTCTTTGATTCAGGCCACCTGACAATGTCAGGTCCAGATGATCTTTAAGAGCCTTTTGATTCACAGAAAATCTGGTATTGATCCTTTTCAGATAATTGTCTTTCATAACACCTTCCTGGTCGAGATACGAAACGGATACCCTGTAGCTGTTGCTTTTCCCGGCTCCTGAAATAGACAGATCATGGTTCTGGGAAAGACCTGTCCGCATGATCTCATCAAACCAGTTGGTATTCGCTCCCTTGTCAAAAACGCTTATATCAACACTGTTATCTTTAGCCCACTGCCTGTATTCAGCAGCAGTAAGAACATCTGGTTTATTGCTAACAATATCAACAGCGCCATATACATGATAGTCAACAGTGGTCCTGTCCTGGGTCCCTTTTTTTGTAGTTATCAGTATTACCCCGCTGGCTGACCGTGATCCATAGATGGCAGCAGCCGAAGCATCCTTCAGTATACTGATGGATTCAATATCCTGGGGGGCAACTGAGTTAAGGCTAAGACCAGGTACTCCGTCAATAACAACAAAGGGTTCACTGCTTCCTGTCAATGAGGAAGTACCTCTCAATCTCATCGATTGTTCAGCTGTGACATCACCTGTTGATGTTGTAATTGTCAATCCGGCAACTTTACCCTGAATATAATCAGCTGCGGTCCTGGTAATACCGGTATTAAAGCTTTTTTCAGTAACATTGGTAACTGAACCGGATATTGCACGCCTTTGCTGGGTTCCGTAACCGACTACAACGATCTCATCCAGCCCGACAGCACTTTCAGTAAGTGTTATGTTTATTGTAGTCTGAGATCCTACGGTCACTTCTAAAGAAGTATATCCGATAAACGAAAATACGAGAACAGAGTTTGCGGAAGCAACATTCAGACTGAATCTCCCGTTAACATCTGAAACTGTTCCGTTTGTAGTTCCTTTCTCTACAACGTTTACTCCGGTAAGAGCCTGACCATTGTTGTCAATAATCCGGCCAGTGACAGCTTTCTGTTGCAGCGATCCTGCAGATAATTGAAAAGACACGCACAACAACAGAACAGTCGTAAGTTTCATCACTGTTTTCATTTTCTTTGAATGAAACAGTAATGAAACAAATCGTTCAATTTTTTTTGTCATACAGTTTAAGTTTAGGTTTGATTAGTTAATACCAAAGGTAAAAAGTGAAAAAAATCCTGCCGGTAAAGTAACTATACTTTTCCCGACCAGTCATAAAACAGGTCTTAATCATAGGCAATCGGGTTATTAGATTATTATTTATTCTATCCTTTTCTCAGACTTCCACTGTATCAGTGCAGTACTGAAAAGTCATCATGATTTATAGCGAGGATTAAAATAAAATTAAAATCTGATAAAAACAAATCTTGGATGAAATTAATTTTAAGTAATAAAACTGTTTAAGGAACAAGTTCACAACAGGCTGTTCTTTAATCATATATGTTTAGTGAAATTACCAATCACAAGCCCAGGGCATGTAGTTTTTTAAACTCATTAATTGTATTAAATTTGGCCCGGGGTGACAGATAATGAAAAATCAGTTTATAATTATTCTTTCTTTTCTGATGGTTATTTCCTGTAAACACAGGGAAGAACCCGTTAATGATGAATTATTTTCATTGCTGCCCCCGTCTTCAACAAATGTCGGCTTTGTCAATACCCTGACCGAGACTGAGCAGTTCAACATGGTAAAATACCTTTACTTCAATAACGGTGCCGGTGTTGCTGCCGGTGATATTAACAACGATGGTCTGGCCGATCTGTATTTTACTTCAAATCAGAATCCGAACAGGTTATATCTTAACAAAGGAAACCTCATTTTTGAGGATATAACAGAAAAGACAGGCGTTGCTGGTACCGGCGACTGGAAAACCGGCGTAACGATGGCAGATGTCAATGGTGACGGGTTCCTTGATATTTATGTCTGCCAGCTTGGAGATTATAAGGGTGTTAAGGGTAAAAATCAGTTATTCATAAATCAGGGAGATCTTACCTTCAGGGATGAAGCAAAGGAATACGGGCTCGATTTCAAGGGATATTCAGTACAGGCTGCATTTTTTGACTTCGATCTGGACGGAGACCTTGATATGTATCTTTTAAACCACTCAGTACATACGGCCAGGAGCTATGGCGACGTCTCCCTTCGCCTCCAGCATGATTCACTGGCCGGTGACAGGCTCTACCGGAATGATGAAGTGAATGGAAAGCGGATCTTCCGGGATGTAACACTTAAGGCAGGAATTTATAACAGCCAGATCGGTTATGGCCTTGGGGTAAATATCTCTGATATAAATAACGACGGTCTTCCGGATATTTATATTTCCAACGATTTCCATGAAAATGATTATCTGTATATAAATAATGGTAACGGTACATTTACGGAACGACTGAACGAATTCATTAAACACACGAGCAGATCATCGATGGGCAACGATGTTGGAGATTTCAACAACGACGGTCTTCCGGATATTGTTGTGCTTGACATGGTCCCTGAAGAAGAGAATATCCGCAAGCAATCGGGAGGTGAGGATGATTATGAATTGTTTTCACTGAAGCTAAGTCACGGTTACAGCTACCAGTTCGTCCGCAATGTATTGCAGCTCAATCTTGGCGAAGGTATGTTCAGTGAAATAGGATTGCTGGCAGGCATTACAAGGACTGATTGGAGCTGGTCACCGCTTTTTTGTGATGTTGACAATGACGGATGGAAGGATCTTTTCATATCAAACGGAATATACCGGAGAGCAAACGATCTCGACTATGTTAAGTTCCTGGCTGATAATGATTTTTTCGAATCAAAAAGTGAGGAAGAGGTACCGGATAAGTATATATATGAAAAAATGCCGCTTTATCCATGTATAAATTATATATTCAGAAATAACCGGGATCTTACATTTACCAATATGGCCCGTGAATGGGGATTTAATACCAGATCGTATTCCAACGGAGCCACTTATGCAGATCTTGACAATGACGGAGATCTGGAGCTGATTACCAACAATATAAATGATTATGCCTATATATATAAGAACAATGCAAATGAACTGTCAGGCAATCATTTCCTTTCCATTATTCTGAAGGGAGAAGGATTGAATACAAGAGGTGTCGGCACACGGGTAACAATATTTTACAAGGGACAAATGCAGGTTGCCGAACAATTTTCAACGAGGGGGTTTTCGTCGGCTACTTCAGATGTACTGCATTTTGGTCTGGGATCGGACACTATGATTGATTCTCTTTTGGTAAGATGGCCGGACCTGTCTGAACAGGTCATTAAGGAACCGGCTGTCGACAGGACTGTAATCCTGGAAAAGAAAAATGCTTCCGGACCTGAAAAAAGAGTGAGTCATATAAAAAAGGATCCGGTATTGTTTGTTAAGACCAGTATTCCGGGAATTAATTTCAGGCATACGGAAAACAGGCTTGAAGATTTCAACCGGGAGCGCCTGATACCACACAGCCTCTTCGCGGAGGGTCCTGCGCTTGCAGCCGGGGATCTGAACGGAGACGGTCTGGAAGATATTTTTGCAGGTGGCGCCAGAGGTCAGGAATCTGTGATCTTTATTCAGCAGGCCGAAGGGAGTTTCATACAGCAGGATGTTCCTGTGCTTAAACGGGACATAAAGTATGAAGATGTGGATGCAGCAATTTTTGATGCAGACGGGGATAATGATAATGACATCTACATAGTAAGGGGCGGGAATGATGTAACACTGGGAAACACATTGCTGGACGACTGTCTCCTTATAAATAATGGAACCGGATTATTCAATGAATCCGTAAAGGGCACATTACCTTTTACCGCTAATAACGGTTCTTGCGTAAGTCCCTGTGATTTTGACGGGGACGGAGACATAGACCTGTTCGTAGGATCCAGGTCCATTCCCGGTGCATATGGATTATCTCCGAATCAGTTATTACTGGAGAACACCGGTCGCGGTCATTTCAAAGATGTTACGGATGAGCGGATGAAACGGCTTAAAAAGATCGGAATGGTTACGGATGCTTGCTGGATTGACTATGACAACGACGGTGACTTTGATCTTGCTATGGCAGGAGAATGGATGAGGATCTATATTTGCCGGAACGACAACGGAAAGTTCACTGATGTGACAAAGCAATCAGGACTTCAGAATACATCAGGATGGTGGACCAGCATATGTTCAGCTGACATTGACGGAGACGGGGATCAGGACCTGATATGTGGTAATCTGGGCCTCAATTCCCTGCTGAAACCATCGCCTGAAGAGCCGGTCGAAATGTATATAAATGATTTTGACAACAACGGCATTCTTGATCAGATAATTTGTTCATACCAGGAGGGAATCAGCTATCCGCTTGCATCCCTTGACGAACTGATACTGCAAATCCCTGATCTGGCGAAAAAATTTCCAAGCTATCATGACTTCGGAGGGAAGACTGTAAAAGATATGTTTGACCGGAGTATACTGAAACGCTCCATTATGAAAGACGGAGTAATGTCAGAAAGTTCTGTTTTCCTCAACAATGGCGACGGTACATTTAAAATTGTGAAGCTTCCGGTTGAAGCTCAGTTCTCTCCTGTCCGTGATATTCTTGTAAAAGACCTGACCGGAAATGGCAACATGGATCTCATCCTTGTCGGGAACGATTATACTGTCAGGCCTTCAATCGGTCGTTACGATGCTAGTTACGGATGGTATTTACAGGGTAACGGAAAAGGTGCTTTCAAAGCGTTGATGCCTTTTCAGAGCGGATTAAAGATCGACGGTGATGCAAGAAAAATCATTTACCTCAGGATCGGGGGAAAAAACGTCCTGGTGGCGGGCATCAATAATGATAATCTACAGATGATTGAATGTTCAACATCATTTTAACAGACTAAAAATGACTTATTAATGGAAGTGAAAAAAATCGACCTTGATCCGGACAGTAAAACAAAGTTTGTAAAGCTATTACAGATCATTTTCGGGATATTCTGCTTAATAGCTACAATGTACTTTTTATTCTCCGGTCGTCATCCTGGCACACCAATAGCTACTCTCCTTGTGGCAGCCATTTTTCTCCTTTTATTCGGTATCTATCAGATAATGGCCGGGCTGGGTAAAACAAAAAAATATTTCCAGGTTACACAAAGCAGTATCTCGTTCAAAGAACATTCAGTACTTCCTGTTAAAGAAATACCCTCAGATAAAATCGAAAAAATTGAACTATATCCGTTAAGCATCAAATTCCTATTAAAAGACTCAAAAAAGACCAGGTTTCGCTTTGGGATCAGTTATCCGGAAATAATTGATCCTGTGAAGCAGGAGGTTATAGGCTTTGCTGAGGAACATGGCATTCAATGGAATGAAGTTCCCGAGGAGATCTAGCTTGGGGTGAAGGGCGAACGGCGGACGAGGAGATGAGGAGATGAGGAGATGGGGAGACAAAGTGAAAGCTCCGTGACGAGAAAAAAACGACTTATAAATTAGTTATCTGATCCCAGAGTTCTTTGTTTACCGGTATACCCGCTTTCAGGTTATGTTCCCGGACTTTTACGATATTTTCTCCGGGATAACGGATCGTTGTATCATTACTGACAGGAATTGATTCCTTAAGATCGGAAATTATTCCTCTGATTGAATTCTCAATTGACAGATAATTATTCAAACTCCGGGGATTAATTGCTATAAAAACCTGTGATACACTATATTCCGTTTTACTTCTCGTAATTTCATGAGTGGAAAGACCTCCTGACAAAACAGTTGCCAGGATATCCAGCAAAAGTGACAGGCCTGAACCTTTCCAGAAACCTATTGAAAGAGCTCTCCGGGTTTGCAGTATTTCAGAAGGTTCATCAGTCAGTTCTCCTTTATCGCTGAAGCCTCCGTTGTAAGGGAGTTTTCTTCCTTCCCTGCGGTATGTTTCCATTTTTCCGTATGAGAACTGGGTCATTGCGAAATCCAGGACAATGGCTTCATTTTCATAAGGCAGGGCAATAACAAAAGGATTGTTCCCGAGTCTGACATCAGAAGCTCCCCATGCCGGCATATTTGCTTCAGTATTTGTCCAGCATAACATAACAAATCCTTTTCTTGCAGCATACCAGCCGTATGTTCCGCCACGCTGCCAGTGATTTGTGTTTGCCAGGGTTGCCAGACCTATTCCCGATTTTCCTGCAAGTGCCATAGCCCTTTCGCAAGCGAAAAGAGCATTCAAAGGGCCAGGTCCGAGATTACCGTTCCACTGTTCAAGCGCCCCGGTGCATTGGATCAGAGTCGGTTCTGCATCCGGTTTTACATAACCGTCCCGTACATTACCCACAAATCTCGGAAACCTGTTTGCTCCGTGAGAGTAAACTCCTTCAAGGCTGTTAACCGCAAATATCCCGGCACATTCCTCTGCCTTTCTGCCGGAAAATCCGGAACGCATAAGGATCCCGGTAAATACTGACCTCATTTCCTCAAATGGAATTCTGATGGTTTCATTAGTATCCTGCATATTCATATTTTCTTTACCTGAAAATCCGCCAGGATCATGCGCTGAGTCCGTACAGTAATAATAAGGTCTTTGTACCCTCTGCGTAATCTTTGCGATCTTTGCGGTTTATTCTTTCTTTCATTTGATTCTCAATAATTCTATTTTAGCACCATATCTGCAAAGTCCATGAACCAGTTCCAGTCCTTAAGTAGCATATTATGTGCTCCGTCCCTTATATGATATCCTGTTTTGCCGCTTATCACAGGTTTATTCAGCGGAGGCATTTCATGAGGCAGGGTCGATTTAATTTTCAGGAGATTATAAACCGGCAATGAATTAACCAATGACAGGTATGAGCCACGCGGATCGGCCCAGAGATCGTCGGCAGCTGATGCCACATATAATGCCCGGGGTGCAATAAGCGCCATAAGCATGTGCATATCAACCGGCATCTCTGGTTCATTATTGTTGTATTTCCTGTAGCTGGTACAGAACCAGTGAGGGAAGGATTTGTTTATTACAGAAATCGTTTCGCCATATTTTCTCCTTGCGAGTGCGGCTCCGCCACAACCCGATTCATTGCTGATTACAAGTGCGAACCTCTGGTCTTCTGCTCCGGCCCATAAAGCCGTCTTCCCGCCTCTCGAATGACCCAGTACCGCTACTTTCTTTCTGTCTATGTCTTTATCGGTTTCGAAATAATCCATGCAACGGCTTGCGCCCCATGCCCATGCTGCTATTGTTCCCCATGAATCAGCCTGTCTTCCGCGATCAAGTAAACCATGGATGCCGTTTTTAAAATCGTCAAAATTATCGGGATCAACATCAGCATTATAAAATACTGCGATTGCATAACCCCTTGCAACAACTTCTTCAGCAGGCCAGAATTCACTTCTTACTTTTCGTGTCGGATCGGTATTGGCCGGGCCCCTGTTGTCAATTAGCAGAAAAGCAGGTACTGGCTTCTTAACCTTGTTAGGGACAAACATTGTCAGATGAATGACAAGAGATCTGCCCTCAGATATGATCGTGATATCTGTTTGCTTCAGAGTGGCATTGCCGTTCATGGCATTTTTATCCTCATTGATCACTTTAAACTCTTTTGTATATTGTGTGGATGGCACTCTCCCGTAAACATTTTCCCTGAAGAGTTCCAGTACCTCCTGACGACGGTATCTTTTCCATTTGCCGGCTGAAGTTACCGGTTTTCCTGAAGAAGCGGTAAATACATCGGGAAGTATGTATTCAGGAACCTTTTCTTCGGAGTAATTAATTTCAGGCCGGGATTGCGATAATTTTTCCACCAGAACCGGGGAAGCTTTCCAGCTTTGTGATGACTGGGCACACAGAAAACTTAATGACATTATTATAAAAACGGAAACCGCAGTGAACCTTTTCGTAATTTTCATTTTTATATGAATAATATTGACATAAACTCTATGCAATTACCTGTTATCAGCCGGGGGCATTGCACAGTAACAATCGTAAAACGGGCATTACATTCAATGCCCCTACGAATATAATTGATTTATGGCTCAAACCAATACCTTACCAGGGTTCTTTGCGATAGCACCTTAATATTAATGCATATATGTATGTCTCAGGTTTTATGTGTATTTTTACAGAACATATTAAGTTTTATGGCTACTCTGTTCAAAACAGCCGGAGATAAGATCCAGTGTGTACTTTGTCCGCATAATTGCATGATAGGAGATGGCAATTCAGGAATATGTAAAGCAAGAAAAAACAACAGCGGATCATCAGAGCTTATAACTTATGGAGTAATATCGGGCTATGCTCTGGATCCTGTGGAAAAAAAGCCATTGTACCACTTTTATCCGGGAACCAACATACTCTCGATTGGGTCCTACGGCTGCAATATGAGATGTGATTTCTGCCAGAACTACAGCATTTCTCAAAGAACGGTGGCAGGGTATGTCACCCGTACCGATCCGGAGCAGATAGTAAAAAATGCGCTTGACTCACTTCATAACATAGGAATAGCATTTACATATAATGAGCCGGTCATCTGGTTCGAATATATAAAGGATGTTGCATTACTTGCAAAGAACAATGACCTCCGGACCGTGATTGTAAGCAACGGATATGTTAACAGGGAACCGCTGGAAGAGTTTATTTCATTTACAGATGCTTTCAATATAGATCTCAAAGCATTTAACAATACATTCTACAGGCGTCTGACCGGAGCTGACATTGAACCGGTAAAGGAAGCACTGAAACTAATAGCCGGATCTGGCAGGCATCTCGAGATAACTACCCTTATAATACCCGGCCACAATGACAGTGAAGAGGAAATGGCTGAGGAAACAGAGTGGATAGCAAAAGAACTTGGATGTGATGTTCCTTTTCATCTCAGCCGGTACTTTCCGATGTACAAAAGGGAAGATCCTGCAACCAACAGCCTGAAACTAATAAGACTCTCGGAAATAGCTTCACAAAACCTCAGATATGTTTATGTCGGGAACATGGTATCGGAGACCGGCCAGAATACAATTTGTCCGCAGTGCGGTAAAACTGTAACCAGAAGATCGGGATACAACATAAAAGTTATGAATCTCGATCAGAAGGGCAACTGTAAAAACTGCGGAAAACAGATATATAAAAATTTCACATCCTTTCCGCATTCAAGCAGGAACTGACACTCCGAATGCCTGAGGGTAAAAGCCCGACCTGGGACGCGAGGCGTGAGGCTTCAGGGGACTTTTCGGATTACAAATGCCCGATCCCTGTAGATTCATTCCGATCTGAACTCCTTTATACTATTTTCCGCTTTTAATATGTAAAGTCTCCTCAGTTCACTTATCAGCGGGACATTTACATTGAACACTTTATCATCGATCTGGGAAAAGGGAAGAACCATCGGGGATGTTCCTGTCATAAAAACGGCATCATAATCTGACAGGCGGTCAGTTTTGACACATCCCATTTTAACCTTAATATTGTTTTCTGAACAGATATCGAGGATATGCTTTCTTGTAATGCCGCAAAGTATTACATCATCGGGTGCTGTAACGAGGTAATCCTTTCCCACAAAGAAAATATTTGACCGGCTCCCTTCTGTCACCTGCCCCTTTTCATTTACAAGAAGCGCTTCATAACCCCCATCAAGTATAAGCTTATGGAAAATTGATGATCTCAGCTTATGATTAATGATCTTTGATCCCGGATCTTTTCTTTCGGCATAGAATAATATGCCTTTAACACCATCTTTATATTGTTTTTCAGTGGGATATATCGGTTCAATATAATAAATCAGATAAGAGGATGAATCGTTATTGTAATTGAAAACTATTTTCAGGTTCACCTCTTTCTTACGGTCTGTTTTTGTCAGGCTTATTATATCCTTTTTAAGCGTTTCCGTTTCAGCCAGCATCTTCTTTTTCTGGTTCCTTACGCTGGTTTCAAGGCGTTCCATGTGGTCATAGAAGAAGACTGGACTGTTCCTGACCATCCTGATTACTTCATATACCGAATCGCCCTCATAAACCAGCGAGTTATCGAAGGAATATGCATTTTCCAGCTTACCGTTAAGAATAAATCTTTTCCCGAAACACTCATTCATCGTAATATCATTTGTCAACAAATTTACTAACTATTAACCACTCTGCCCGCTTTTCTGATTATATTCGTGATTGTTTAGCCGATGTATATTTCCTGATGTTCGCAATTATCGATATTGAAACGACCGGCGGAAGTGCAAAGCTGGAAAAGATAACAGAAATTGCCGTTTATCTGCATGATGGGGAGAAAATTACCGGAGAATACAACACTCTGGTCAATCCCGAAAGAAACATCCCGTATTATATTACAAATCTGACCGGGATAACCAATGAAATGGTTGAAAATGCACCCAGGTTCTACGAAATTGCTAAACAGATTGTAGAGCTTACTGAAGGAAGGATTTTTGTAGCACACAATGCCAGATTCGATTATTCATTTATAAGACAGGAGTTTAAATCGTTGGGGTATAATTTCAAAAGAAGTATCCTTGATACTGTTTCCCTTAGCAGAAGATTATTTCCGGGATACCGGTCATATAGCCTAGGTAATATCTGCAGGGAATTAAAGATTGAAATCAACGACCGACACAGAGCCTCCGGAGATGCTTTAGCTACTGTAAAACTCTTCGAGATTCTCATAGAAAGGGACAGAGAGTTAAGCTGTGGAAATTCAGGCCTGATAAGAAACACAAGGCTCTCAAAGCTTAATCCTCATCTTGATCTTTCAAAGATTGAATCGATCCCGGATGAACCGGGCATATACTATTTTTATAATGACAATGGTGATCTTATTTATATCGGGAAAAGCAGGAATCTTCAGCAAAGGATAAGCACACATCTTTCAAACAACACAACAAACAGGGCAATGGAAATGAGAGACCTGATAGCTGACATAAGCTGGGAGCTTACCGGGAGCGAGCTGATAGCCCTTTTAAGGGAATCGTATGAGATCAAGGATAATAAACCTGTATATAACAGGGCACAGAGAAGATCCTCCTTCCAGTGGGGAATTTATACTTCAACAGATAAAAACGGCTATATCAACTTCTGCCTTCTTCCCGTTTCAACAGAAGAAACACCTCTTTCAGTCTTCTCATCCAGGGAAAGAGCCAGATCAAAGCTGGAATCACTTACCGGGAAATATGATCTCTGCCAGAAGCTTGCCGGTCTTTACAAATGCGACGGCTCCTGCTTTCAGCATCATGTAGGAATCTGCAGGGGAGCCTGCTGCGGGAAAGAGACAGCTGCTGATTATAATTTACGAGCGACTAAAGCCATTGAGGAGTTCGTTTTTTCGCGCCGGAACTTTTTTATTATTGACCGGGGAAGGAATGATGAAGAAAAAAGTGCAGTCAGGATAATAAACGGCAAATATTCCGGTTACGGGTATTTCAATATAAATGACGTCGGGTTCGGACTGGCTGCTGTTCATGATTGTATAAAGACATCACCGGACAACAGGGATATCCAGGTCATTCTTAAACAGTATCTGCGTACCAATAAGGTGGAGAAAATAATTGAATTCTGATCTCAGAATGATAAACTTTTACTTATACTTTTGTTAATAACCTAAGATAATCCCATATGGCTCTTTTTACAAGAACAACGAAGAACCTTATCATCAAGATAGAGGAATTTTTTGACAATGTTGAGATTGGTATACTTGTTTTCAGGGAAGGAATAAAATCATATCTCATCAATAACAGGGAAGATTTTGTCCGGCATCTTCAGAAGGTAGATGTTCTTGAAAGCAATGCCGACAAACTGCAGAGGGAAATTGAGAACGATATGATAACCAATTCAATTCTGCCGCAGCATCGTGAAGAAGTAACTAAGCTTATAGACCAGCTTGATGAGATAATAGATTCTGTGAAGAGCTCACTTAATGATTTTAATATTGAATTGCCTGAAATACCTCCGGCACTTAATAACAACATCTTGGACCTTACCCTGATATCGTCCAATGCGGCGGAGGAGCTTATTCCTGCGGCCCGTGCATATTTCAGGGCACCATATACAGTAAGGGAAAAACTCCTGAAAGTATATTATTTTGAGACTGAAACGGATAAGATATCGAAGGGGATAAAGAAGCAGATATTCCAACAGATGCCTGAGCTGGATCTTGCTCATAAAGCACATCTGAGATACATACTTCATCATATTGAAAACATTTCCGATATTGCCCAGAAAGCTGCGGATCTGCTTTCGGCAATGGCGATAAAAATTATCACATGAAGATAAAGGTTGCTTCCTCCCTCATGAGGCGGGACCCGCAATGACGGTATGACGGATATAACTTAATAATAAACCCGGGACAAAAGAAATGATACTGTTATTCCTTACAAGCGGATTATTCCTGGGGTGGTCACTTGGTGCGAATGATGCATCCAATGCATTCGGATCAGCTGTCGGATCAAAGATGGTCTCGTTCCGCACTGCAGCAATAATTGCATCAATCGCTGTGATTCTGGGAGCGGTGATGCAGGGGTCAGGAACATCCCAGACCCTTGGAAAACTCGGTTCGGTTAATGCTATAGGAGGATCTTTCACCCTTGCGCTTGCTTCTGCCGTAACAGTTTATCTTATGACGAAACTATCCATTCCCGTATCCACCACACAGGCTATTGTTGGTGCAATTATCGGCTGGAATCTATTTACAGAAAATAAAACCGATGCAGCAACGCTGTCAACAATTATTGTCAGCTGGGTTTCAGGTCCGGTTCTGGGAGCATTTTTCGCAATTCCTTTGTTCATCTTCATCTCCGCTGTAAAAAAGAGAGCCGGAATTCATTTGATAAGGTTTGAATCTTACATCAGAACCGGGCTCATAATTACAGGGGCTTTCGCAGCTTACAGCTTAGGTGCGAATAATATTGCAAATGTAATGGGGGTATTTCTGCCGGCTTTTAACCTTCAGGAGCTGAACCTGGGGATAATATCCCTGAACTCTTCTCAACAGCTTTTCCTGCTTGGAGGTATAGCCATCGCAACAGGAATAATCACCTATTCAAAGAAAGTAATGCAGACTGTGGGGGCAAGTATCGTACAACTCAGTCCCGAAGCCGCAATGGTAGTTGTGCTTGCCCAATCTCTTGTTCTGTTTTTATTTTCATCATCATCACTTTCATCGTTTCTGCAAGGTGCCGGGCTTCCTTCCATCCCCCTTGTTCCAATATCAAGCTCACAGGTAATAATCGGATGTGTTCTTGGTATAGGCCTCTACAGGGGAGTGAGGAATATAAATTTCAGACTGCTCGGACAAATCGGCACAGGATGGGTTGCCACACCGGTCATAACCTGTATTCTTACATATCTTTCCCTGTTCTTCTTTAAGAATATGTTCAACATTGATGTCGGTCACAGGATAGCAGAAGGCGCTTCTTCTCCCGGGGTTTCACAGATCGTAACTGATCCTGTGATCTCAGATTTAATGAGATATCTTCTTCTTGGAATCCTTGTTGCCGGATTCTTAGTCATATTATATCTTTATATTCTTGAAAGAAACAGAAGGAAGGAACTTCAGCGGTCGGAAATGAAGTTCTGGAAAAACATTAAATAGTCTGTTAAATTTTTACTGAAAACCTTATACTCATTTAAAGAAATACACCTATGGAAATAAATCCTAATCAAAAAAATTCTCCGGATCTGTCGCGGAGAAAATTCATCGGGCAGGCTGTAGCCGGTAGTGCAATCATCATGCTGGGACCGGTTAATTCATTTTCCGGCGGGAGTGTTCAGGATTCCGGAAGCTGGCCGCAGGGAGCTGCAGATTTCCGGGTCCATATGATAGGTCATGCACATATTGATCCTGTATGGCTCTGGCCATGGCCGGAAGGGATGTCTGTAGCTTACAGTACCTTCAGATCGGCGCTTGACCGCATGAATGAAACTCCCGATTTCACATTTACTGCCAGCTCGGCACAGTTCTACCAATGGATTGCGGATAATGATCCCGCAATGCTTAAAGAGATCAAAAAAAGGGTTGATGAAGGGAGATGGAATATCGTCGGAGGCTGGTGGATAGAGCCTGACGTAAATATTCCCTCCGGTGAAGCACTTGTAAGGCAGGGCTTGTATGGTCAGCTTACATTCCAGCGTCTTCTGGGTCACAGGGCAAAAGTTGCATGCAATCCCGATTCTTTCGGACATACAGGAACATTACCCCAGATCATCAGGGGACAGGGAATGGAGAATTATATATTCATGCGGCCGGGTATCAGGGAAAAAACGCTTCCTGCTGACCTGTTCTGGTGGGAAGGACCGGACGGATCGCGCGTACTTACTTACAGGATACCGATAAGCTATAATGATACCGGATCTGTAAGAAAAAGGATCAATGATACACTTGCCCAGTTCAGGGATCAGCCGGTGAAGAAATTCATGGCATATTATGGCGCGGGAGATCACGGAGGTGGCGCTACAAAAGAGAATATCCGCTCCATCAATGAATTGAAGACCGAAAAAGGAGCTCCGGTAATATTCTACAGTACCACCGACAGATACTTCAGGGAAATCAGGGAAGATAAGAATATTACCATCCCGGTGGTTAAAGATGATCTTCAGCATCATGCTACAGGATGTTACACGGCGGAATCGGAAATAAAGAAAGGCAACCGCCAGTCCGAAGCCGCCCTTGTAACAGCAGAAAAAGTCACTGCTGTCGGTTCCTTTATCTGGGGTGCAAAATATCCGAAGAAGGAATTTACATCAGCCTGGCAAAAGGTGTTGTTCCTGCAGTTCCACGACAGCCTTGCCGGAACGTCAGTACCCGAACACAGTCAGCATGCCCGTGAAGGATATGGATTTGCACTCGATACTGCACATCAGGCAACTTATTACAGTGTTCAGAAGCTTGAAAGCCAGGTGCCCTCCGAAGATCCTGAATCACAGTATATGCTTGCATTCAACCCGAATGCATGGGAACTTACCGCAAATGTTGAATATGATTTTTCGTGGAATACAAAAAATCCGTCGAAGGTCGAGGATGGATCAGGCAGGCCCCTGGCTCACCAGTGGATTGCCGGATCAACTGAAACCGGTAACCGTACCAGGCTGGTAACTAAAGTCAGTCTGCCTCCGCTGGGTTATCAGCAGATCCGGATATCCCAGGGAGATCCCCTGCAAATTAACGATCCGGTCATCGTTAAGGAAAAACTGCTTGAAAATGAATTTCTCCGGGTAACCTTTTCATATTCCGGTGCAATATCAATATCTGACAAAAAAACGGGAAAGGAAATATTTGCCGGGAAAGATACAGGCTGCAGGGCATTGATCATTAACGACCCCAGTGATACCTGGAGCCATAACATCAGGACCTTTTCAGACGAGATCGGCGCTTTCGGAAATGCAACTTTCAAAATACTGGAAAACGGACCTTTACGCGGCGCAATACGGGTAATAACAACCTATGGCAATTCTTCACTCACAATCGACTGGCTTCTGACATCTGGTTGCGCAATACTTGAAGCAAGAGTCTCTCTGAACTGGCATGAACGTCTTAAGATGCTTAAGTTCTCATTCCCGGTAAATGTTGGAACACCTGTTGCCACGTATGAAACATCCTACGGGAATATTGAAAGACAGACAAACGGAGATGAAGATCCCGGACAAAGGTGGATAGATATCAGCGGAAATAACAACGGGAATACCTGTGGCTTCACCCTGTTAAACGACGCAAAGTATGGTTACAGTGTCCACGGGAACGACCTCAGGCTTTCAGTTGCAAGATCTGCTGTATATGCACATCACGACCCGAAAGTCCTGGATATGAAAGCCGAACACATATGGATGGATCAGGGTATCCAGACGTTCAGGATGGTCCTCGTCCCTCATCAGGGTACCTGGAAGAATAACAATATTGTAAGGGCGGCTGAAGAACTGCTTTCCCCCCCAGTTACTATCTACCAGGGCATACACGGAGGTAAGCTTCCAAAAACAGATTCATTCATGACTGTGGATTCAAAGAATATATTGGTGGCTTCTATAAAGCTGGCCGAAAATAATGATGATATTATTCTCCGCTGTATAGAAACTGAAGGTATAATGACGGATGCATCTTTGGATCTGAAATTTGCAGGAAAAAAATGGCAGGGGAAATTCAGGCCTTACGAAATAAAAACATTACGGATGAACCGTAAATCGGGGCAGATCACGGAAGTAAATCTACTGGAAGAATAACATATTCCAATGAAAAAAATAATTGATGAGGTAAAGGCTGAACTTATAAAGAATGCCGATGAAAAGACAAAGTTATCCGGTGAAAGATATTTTAAGGAGCCGGTAAAGCTTCACGGACTCAAATCAGCTCATGTCAATCTGATTGCCAGTGAGTTATACAAGAAAATACCCGACAGGAATAAAGCACTTGTCCTTAAAATATGTGAGGAATTATGGAAATCAGGTTATCTTGAAGAAACCTTTGTAGCCTGCATATGGTCTTATAAAATCAGGAAAGAATATGTTCCCGAAGATTTCCCGATTTTTGAAAGATGGGTTAATAAATATTTAACGAACTGGGCATCATGTGATACTCTTTGTAATCATACTGTCGGTACCTTTATTGAAATGTATCCCCCCTTTCTGGCTGATCTTAAAAAATGGGCTGTATCAGAAAACCGGTGGGTAAAACGTGCTTCTGCAGTCACTCTTATTATTCCTGCAAGAAGAGGTAAATTCCTGAAAGATATATTTGAAATTGCCGATATACTACATTCTGATCCCGATGACATGGTTCAGAAAGGTTATGGCTGGATGCTTAAGGCTGCAAGTCAGACGCATCAGGATGAAGTTTTCAATTATGTCATGAAGAAAAAAGCCACGATGCCCAGGACAGCGCTTAGGTATGCAATTGAAAAGATGCCGGGTGATCTGAGGGCGAAGGCGATGGCGAAGTGAGGCGACCGGCATCCGG
>CAYPHL010000005.1:0-14072 GCA_964410385.1 uncultured Rikenellaceae bacterium
CCGAATACCATGATTGCAGTAGAAAGGTTTTCCGGCATTATAAGTGCACATATTGCAAAAACCGGTATCATGAAGAATTTTGTTACAAGAACGAAATCCTTAAGCTGGTTCTGGTATTTCGCAAGCGTTCTGGCGAGGTAAATTACAAGAGCTACCTTGGCAATATCTGATGTCTGTATCCTGAATCCTATAAAAGGAATCTCAAGCCAGCGGGTTGCATCATTGATCCTTACTCCGAAGAAGAATGTCAGTACCAGCAAGCCGGCCGAAACAATAAGGGCAATGCCTGCAAGTGAGGAATAGATCCTGTAAGGAAGATAATGTACGATAACAATGATCATAAGTCCAGCCGTAAGCATCATAAGCTGGCTTCTCAGGAAGTATGTAGTATTACCTCCATGGTTCCTGAATGCCACATTTACCGAGGAGCTGTAAACAGCAAGGAGGGAATAGACCATAAAAATGGCTACAAGTCCCCATATAGCCCTGTCGCCCTTAAACGTTTTTGTAAGCCATCCCTGTTGCATGTCCCTGCTAATTAAAGATTCCTTACAGCTGCCTTGAACTGACGCCCCCTGTCTTCATAATTCATGAAAAGATCAAAACTGGCACATGCAGGGGAAAGTAATACTGTATCGCCTTTCCTGGCAAGGTAGTAGGCTGACCGCACGGCCTCCTCCATTGATATTGTCTCAACTATAGTCGGTACTTTATCCCGGAAAGAATCGATTATCTTTTTGTTGTCTTTACCAAGGCAAACCACAGCCTTCACCTTTTGCTTCACAACCTGGAACAGCTCGGAATAATCGTTTCCCTTGTCAATGCCTCCGGCGATCCATACAACGTCCGTCTCCATACATTCCAGGGCATACCATGTTGAATTTACATTGGTTGCTTTTGAATCATTTATGAAATTTATACCGCTAACCTTGATTACCGGCTCCAGTCGGTGTTCCACGCCCTGGAAATCAGCGAGGCTCTCTCTGATCACATCCTTGCGGATATTAAGCACTTTACCAGCAATAGCCGCAGCCATTGAATTGTAGGTGTTATGACGTCCTTTAAGCGCCAGTTCGTGAATGGTCATAAGCTTGGTTTTATTTTGGTAATCAATAATTAAATCGTTCTCTTCAATGTAAGCTGTCATATTCTCCTTCATTGTATCGGAAAAAGGAAGGAGGGTCATCATAAATTCTTTTTTTGCAAGCTCTTTTTGTATTACAGGATCATCGGCCCAGTAAATTAAGAAATCCGATTTCCCCTGGTTCCGTGTTATCCTGAACTTGGAATCGATATAATTCTGAAAATCATATCCATATCTGTCGAGATGATCTGGTGTTATATTCATCAGAATAGCTATATCAGCTTTAAATCCGAACATATCATCAAGCTGAAAGCTGCTTAACTCAATTACATAAAAATCATATGCTCCAAGGGCTACCGACATCGCGAAACTATTACCCACATTTCCGGTCATTGCCACATTCTTACCGGCTTTCTTAAGCATGTGATATATCAGGTTGGTTACCGTTGTCTTACCGTTACTGCCGGTTACACATATCTTAGTCCCTTTTGCATATCTCCCGGCAAATTCAATTTCTGAAATAACAGGTATACCCTTGTCCCGTAGCTTAATTATTACCTGGGCATTTTCCTTTATCCCCGGGCTCTTGATAACCTCATCAGCTGAGAGTATTTCGCTTTCGGTATGGCTGCCCTGCTCCCATCTTATATTATATTCGTCCAGGATTTCACGGTATTTCTCCTTTATCTCTCCATAATCAGATACAAATACATCAAATCCGTTCTTTATGGCCAGTACAGCCGAACCCGTACCACTTTCACCCGCACCGAGAATTACGATCTTCTTTTTCATTCAACTATCTGATCTTAAGCGTCACAATGCTGATAACAGCCAGTATTAATCCCACTATCCAGAACCGTGTGACAATTTTTGGTTCCGGATATCCTTTTTTCTGATAATGATGATGAAGGGGGGCCATAAGGAATATCCTCCTGCCCTCCCCATATTTTCTTTTTGTTCTCTTAAACCATGATACCTGAAGTACCACCGAAAGATTTTCGGCAAGAAAGATCCCGCACAAAACAGGGATAAGAAGCTCCTTACGTATGACGATCGCAAATACCGCGATAATTCCTCCCAGGGCAAGAGAACCCGTATCTCCCATGAAAACCTGTGCCGGGAAAGAGTTGTACCAGAGGAATCCCACAGTCCCTCCTATAAATGCGCTGGCAAAGATCACAAGCTCTTCAGAGCCGGGGATGAACATTATTTTAAGATAATCCGCATAAATAATATTACTTGATACGTATGCGAGAATACCCAGGGCTGTACCGATTATTGCCGATACACCTGTAGCCAGACCATCAAGTCCGTCAGTAATGTTTGCGCCGTTCGATACAGCAGTCAGAACGAAAATAATTATCAGGATATACACTATCCAGGTCCAGGTCTGTCTTTTATCCTTGTTAATAAATGCTACCAGCCAGGAATAATTGAATTCATTATTCTTAACAAAAGGTATTGTGGTTTTTGTCGATTTTCTCTCCATTGTTACCTCTCTTTCGGGCGATACGGTAACAGGAGAATCAGCCAGTTCCCTTCTTTCACCTGCAGTCAGCTCCGAAAGATTGACCCTTTCGGTGATCATTACGTCGTCGCTGAAGCACAGTGTAATACCTATTACCAGACCAAGCACTATCTGTCCCAGTATCTTGAACCTGCCTGCCAGACCTTCCTTGTTCTTCCTGTATATTTTGATATAATCATCTACAAAACCAATCAGGCCGAGCCATAATGTAGTGATAAGCATTATTATCACATAAATATTGTCAAGCCTGGCAAAGAGCAGGGTTGGAATTATTATTGATGCAAGAATTATTATTCCCCCCATCGATGGTGTTCCCTGTTTGCGGTATTGTCCTTCCAGCCCGAGATCCCTTACGACCTCCCCTGCCTGCTTCTTCTGCAATAATTGTATTATCCGTTTTCCTATCATCAGGGAAATGAAAAGTGAAGTTATTACCGCTGCAGCCGACCGGAAGGAGATATAACTGAAAACTCCCGCCCCGGGAACATTAAGTTTGTCAAGATATTCAAACAGATAGTACAGCATTATTCAATATTATTTATCCGCCAGTGCCTTTCTGAGTTCTTCCCTGTCATCAAAATGATGCTTTATGCCATTTACCTCCTGGTAAGTCTCATGACCCTTGCCGGCAACAAGAATCACATCCCCGGGATCTGCAATCATGACAGCAGTTCTGATGGCTTCTCTCCGGTCACATATCCTGAGTGATCGTTTCCTCATATCAACAGTCAGGCCTTCCTCCATATCATCGAGGATCTTTTCAGGATCTTCGGTTCTCGGATTATCAGAGGTTAGTATTAACCTTGTGCTTCCTTCGGCAGAAATAGCAGCCATTTTTGGCCTTTTGGTACGGTCGCGGTCTCCCCCGGCTCCCACAACTGTTATCAGGCTGACATCTGCTTTACGTATCTTGTTTAATGTGCTGATAACATTCATAAGGGCATCAGGCGTATGGGCATAATCGACGATACCCGTTATTCCTCCTCGCGAACGTATCACCTCAAGCCTTCCTGGCACAGATGTCATTTCGCTGAGGATAGTCAGCACTTCCCGGCTGTCAGCCCCGAGGAGAACAGCTGCAGAATAGACTGCAAGCAGGTTTGAAGCATTAAAATCGCCTATGAACTTTGTCCAGACTTCTTCACCGTTTATCCTGAGCCCCATTCCCTGAAAGCTCTGTTCTATAATACCGCAACGGAAGTCGGCCATTCCTCTCACAGAAAATGTATGATGTTTTGCCTTGCAGTTCTGCAGCATGACCATTCCGTTCCTGTCATCGGCATTTACAAGTGCAAAAGCATTTGATGGCAATGAATCGAACCAGCTTTTCTTCGCTGCCAGGTACCTGTCGAAAGTCTTATGATAATCGAGATGATCGTGAGTGAGATTTGTGAAGATGCCTCCCGCAAATTCCAGCCCGGCTATACGTTTCTGATCAGAAGCATGTGAACTTACCTCCATGAAGGCAAAATCACATCCGGCTATAACCATTTCTCTCATCACCCTGTTCAGCTGCACAGGATCAGGTGTCGTATGGGTGGCCTCAAGTTCTTTATCAACAATATAATTACATATAGTTGAAAAAAGCCCGCATTTATAACCCATCCCTGTAAATAACCTGTAAAGCAGGGTAGCTATAGTTGTCTTACCGTTGGTCCCTGTCACCCCTGTCAGCTTTAACGCTGAGGATGGATTACTGAAGAAATTAGAGGAGACCTGACCAAGGGCACGGGCAGAATCGCCTGTAATAATCCATGAAACATTCTGTGCAGGATTTTCTGGTAATTTCTCACAAATGACCGCTGTTGAACCTGATCTGACCGCACTGGCAATAAATTCATGCCCGTCAATCTTTGACCCTCTGACTGCAACGAACAGAGAATTTTCAGTCACCCTGCGGGAATCAAAAGCAATATTTTCTATTTCCCGCTTCCTTTCACCGGTGAAGGATAATACTTCAATGCCCTTTAAAACTGTGCCAAGATCCATATTCCTACATATTCATTTCAAGAGAGACCACCTGTCCTTCAAAATATCTCTGACCATGCTCAGGCGATTGCCTGAGTACTTTCCCTTTACCGGTGAATTTCACCCTGTAACCTGAGTTTTCAAGCAGGTACATTGCATCCCTGAGGCTCATTCCCCTTACATCAGGTACAAGTCCTTTACTGATCTTTACTCCGGCATATGTTATTGTATCGCCGCTTTCAAGCGTTTTAATCCATTCATCCTTTGAACGTTTGCGGACTCTGACGTCAAGTTCGGCAAGGACATTGTTTATGTCCTGCCTGAATCCGTTACCTGCTTCAGGAACCCGGGAAGCGGTTTTTACATCCATCGGGCCTCTGTAGTCCCTGAAGAAATTTGTTGCATATACTTTATCAGATATCTCCCTGAAAACCGAACCGGCAACCTGATTGCCATAATACACACCGTTTGATGGCGCATTCACGACTACTATGCATGAATAGAGTGGATTATCAGCAGGGAAATAACCAACGAAAGAAGCCTGATATGAGACACCGGATCCTGATTTATAGCCTCTGCTGCCTTTTGCGATCTGGGCCGTGCCTGTCTTTCCCGCGATCTTGTAATTATCATTCCTGAGGTTTGTCGCTGTACCATGTTCCACAACCCCCTCCATCATTTTTTTTGCTTTTCTGATTGTTGATCCGGAGGCTATTGAGTTCACTATCACATCGGGATTAAAATGTCTCAGTACAGTACCGTTGCGTGTAATTGCGGTCACGAACCTGGGTTTCATCATTTTCCCGTCATTTGCCACAGCATTGTAAAAAGTCAGTATCTGCAGCGGGGTCATCTGTACTTCATAACCATGCGACATCATGGGAAGCGAAATGCCTGACCACAGCTTATCACCGGGGTATCTTATAAGAGGTTCACCTTCACCTTTGATCTGAAGGTCAAGTTTTTCATTAAGCTTCATGGCGCAAAGCCGGTTAACAAAATCCCCGGGCCGGTCACCATACAAACCGGTAATAAGTTTGGCTGTCCCTACATTGGATGATTTTTCAAAAACCTGCCGGACAGTTATCCTGCCATAACCATCCTCTTTTGTATCGCGTATGACCTTATTATAGAATTTAATGCTTCCGGAACCTGTATCAACAATGTCGCCTGTATCTATCTTCCCCTCTTCAAGAGCAGCCATAAGAACAGGCAGTTTAAATGTAGATCCCGGTTCAGTGCTCTCACCTACCGCATAATTATAGCTTTCATGATAATTTCCGTCAGATCCTATTTCAAGGTTGGCTATCGCACGTATATCACCGGTAGATACTTCCATGACCACGGCGCAACCATGATGTGCATTGTGCTTTTTCAGCTGATTTGCGAGAGCGTTTGATGCCACATCCTGAAGGTCAATATCTATTGTCGTCACAACATCATTGCCGTCACGGGAGTCTACTGTACCTGCGGCATCAACAGTTATCCAGTCCCCTCCAGTCAGACGTTGCTTTACAGCCATACCATTCTTTCCGGCAAGCTCTTTATCAAACGAGCCCTCAATGCCGACCCGGGTACCTCCGTCGCCAAGATTAAGATATCCGATAGTTCTGGCAGCCAGCTCATTGTTGGGGAGGATCCGTCTGTTCTCAGCCTGTGCCATCAATCCTCCCTTATACTGGCCTTCCCTGAAGATCGGCAGCTCTTTCAGCTTTTTAAGCGTCTCATAATCAACCCTCCTCTTGATAAGAAAATAGCGGTCACCTCTTTTCCGGGCATCAGTAATGGCAGATTTCCATCCTTCAGCTGTCCTGACACCAAGGTATCTTGCAAGACCGGCCGAGAGGCCATTAATCCCCGCTGTCCATGTCTGCTGTGACATCCCGGTACTCCTGGTGTCCATATAAATTGTGTAGTAGGGGACTGAACTTGCGAGAAGGCGGCCGTCATGTGCAAGGATATCTCCCCTGTCAGCCGGCAGTTCCGCTGTTGTGAAAACATACTTTTCGCTCATAGCCGACCATTTGCCATGCTCTATGGTTTGCAGGATAAGAATACGGATAAAGATTGCCAGTGCAGCAATTGCAAGCACAAAATAAAGAATGCCACCACGGAATACTATTTCATCTCTTACAGCCATAATTCCTAGTTATCAACAAGGAGCTTGAAAGCCGGAGTTTTAAGCTCCTCCAGTTCAAGGCCTTTTTCCCTTACCATTTTATATACTTCCGATTGTCTGCTCACATACATCAGATCGGCCGAGGTGGAAAGAGATTCAGCTCTCAGTTCTTTCACTTCCCGCTGAATCCTGTTCATATCACGTGTAATCTTCTCGGCATGGAACCTGTTGGCTATATAAACAGCCGCAATGAAGGTCAGAAGCATTACATACCAGATATTCCTGAGAATGATCTTTGAAGTGATCCCCCCACTCAGTACCTCCTTCATGATGCTTCCTGTACTGATCTTCTTTCCGTTCTCACCTTGCTCCTTAACCATATCTCAGATTTTTTCAGCAATCCTCAATCTTGCACTTCTGGCCCTGGTATTTACGGCAATCTCCTCTTCTCCGGGTGTTATTCCCTTCTTATTCAGGACTCTGAAAGGAACTTCAGGATTGCCATAAAAATCTTTCTTTTCATTCCCTTCAAAATTTCCCGAACGCATGAAATTCTTGACAATCCTGTCTTCGAGAGAGTGATATGTTATCACGACAAGCCGGCCGCCACTGTTCAGCATTTCAAGAGCCTGAAGCAGCATTTCCTTCAGATTTTCAATTTCGTGATTCACAGCTATCCTCAAAGCCTGGAAGACTTTGGCATAGAATTTATGTTCCTGACGTACCGGTGCCAGCGAACGTATAGCAGAGACAAGGTCACCTGTACGGACAATGGGTTTTATTCTGGCTGACGTGACAATGGCCCTGGCAACAGCCCGTGAATTTGAAAGTTCGCCATATTCGGATAATATGCCGGAAAGATCCGATTCATCCGATTTTCTTATAATGTCGGCCGCTGTAGTGCTGCCATCCCTGTTCATCCTCATATCAAGCGGAGCATCGAACCTGAATGAAAAGCCCCTTTCCGGTTCATCAAACTGGTGAAATGATACTCCCAGATCGGCTATCAATCCGTCTATAGAGCTAATTCCATTAAATTTGAGGTTGTTCCTGAGGAACCTGAAATTCTGGTTAAGAAAAATGAAGCGGCTGTCAGCGGGGATATTTACAGCAGCATCTTCATCCTGGTCAAATGCTATCAGCTTTCCCGTAGTCAGCCGGCTGAGAATTTCCCTGGAATGCCCCCCGCCTCCGAATGTTGCATCAACATATATACCGTCAGGGCGGATATTCAGCCCTTCAATACTCTTTTCCGGCATTGCAGGTATATGATAGACCATGGTTAATCGGAATCATTAATATCACCCAGAAACTCTTCAGTCTGATTCGCCAGATCTTCGGGCTTCATATCAGTTGAATGATAATTCTCAGCTGCCCATATCTCTATCTTTCCATCCAGACCAAGAAGTACTACATCCCTGTCAGCACCGATCTGGTCGAGAAGCCTTCTCGGTAAAAGAAAACGATTATTGCTGTCCAGCTCCAGCTTGTCTGTGCCTTTATAAAAATTCCTGAGGAAATTACTATGGAGACGGTTATATGGATTTATCTTTTTCCGTATCTTTTCGACCTGGCGGTTCCAGTCATCAGCGGAATAAAGTACCAGGCAGTTTACGAAAATATCTTTACGGACTATCAAATGATCGCGGGAATCAACAGGCAATTGCTTTATGAAATCCATAGGAAGTATGATCCTTCCCTTGGAATCAACCTTGCAATAATTTTCACCGATAAAGGTGGCCATGATTTTCTTGATTTCAATCAGGACGCTAAAATAAAGAAAAAATCTCCACTTTCCCCCACTTTCCTCCACTTTTTTATTTTAGCGTGTTAATAACTTTTGCTAAACTGATCGGAAAGCCTCATAAATGCGGAAAGTCCGTATCTGAAAAAGTTATTAACAATGCGTCAGTCTGAAATATTACCTTATCCCTGGCCTCCGGCTAATACGGGACAGTCATTCCACTTAAGATTATAATCCTTTCCCCGGCCCTTCCCAAAGTTTTAAGAGACTGTGTGAAAATTCCTATCTACCCCCCATCCCCCCAGGGGGGGCTCTGTAAGGATCAGTAATTCATTAAGTCCCCACTGGGGGATTTAGGGGTAAAACGGCACCAGGAGGATTTTCACACAGTCTCTTAAGGGAAGGGTAAAAGGGGAAAGGTTATAAATGTCAAATTAAAGGGAAGAGAGAAATGTTTAAAACATTACCAAGGGAATAAGCTGTATTTTAAGCTATTTTAAAATTTGATAATTTTATGCGATTTAAATGTAAGAAAATGGACGGACAGGGTGGTAATGAAGAAGTATTGCAGATTGATGTACAGAAAGTGCTGGAATCGAAGAATCCTTCACTTGCAAAGACGGTTCCTTCTTTTATGATAAACTACCTCAAAAGGATAATTCATCAGGACGAGATCAATGAGCTTCTCCGGATGAACAGTCATCTGAAGGATGCCGGGTTTGTAAGGGCTACCCTTGACTACATGAAAACGACATACCGGGTATATGGCAGTGAAAATATTCCGGCAACCGGAAGATATATATTTGTTTCAAACCATCCTCTGGGAGGGCTTGACGGCCTTGTATTCATGAATGAATTATCGAAATATTATGGAAACATCAAGTTCCCCGTAAATGACATTTTAATGAATATTAAGAATTTATCGGGGTTCTTCCTTCCGGTAAATAAACATGGAGGCCAGGCAAGGGAGGCCATAAAACAGCTTGAAGACGTATATGCATCAGATTGTCAGGTACTTTACTTTCCTGCAGGATTATGCTCACGTAAGAAAAAGGGGGTGATTAAGGATCTTGTCTGGCATAAAAGCTTTATTACAAAAGCAGTTCAGCACAAAAGGGATGTTGTTCCGGCATTTTTCTCGGGGAAAAATTCTGATTTCTTTTACAATCTGGCAAATATAAGGGCTTTCCTGCGAATAAAGGGGAACATAGAAATGCTTTATCTTCCCGATGAAATGTTCAGCCAGAAAGGCAAGGATATATCTCTGGTTTTCGGAAGGGCCATCCCGTGGCAGACCTTCGACAATTCAAAAACACCTTCTGAATGGGCAGAATGGGTAAAATCCAGGTCTTATGAGCTGGAATCACTTATTCCCCGGTAATACGGAATAAAAAAAAATCCTAAATTGCACAGTTTTTTGCGCTGGATCAGAACTAACCTTACCGAAGAAGATGGAACCTGTCGTTGAACGTTTACCCCTTGATCAGATACTTGCAGAACTTACTAAAGAAAGGTTCCTCCGGAAGACCAACAATGCCGGCAACGAGGTTTACATTTTTGATAACAACGATTCGCCTGTACTGATGCACGAAGTCGGCAGGGTCAGAGAGATTACTTTCCGGCATGCCGGAGGGGGTACAGGCCATTCGATCGACATAGATAAGTTTGATACGGCACATGAAGATCCCCAGAAACAACTGATCGTCTGGGATCCTGAAAACAAGGAAATCGTCGGAGGTTACCGCTTTTACTTTCCGCCTAAAGGTTGTACACAATGCGATATAACAAAGCTTGCTTCTTCTGATTATTTCAATTTCTCGTCAAAATTCCTTAAAAAATATTACCCCCATCTCATGGAGCTGGGGAGATCATTTGTTCTTCCTGAATATCAGTCCAGGGCAAGAGGACGGAAAAGTCTTTATGCGCTTGACAATCTTTGGGATGGTCTTGGCGCTCTTTTCATTGAGAATCATCATATTAAATATCTTTTCGGTAAAGTTACAATGTATACTCACTTTAATCAGAATGCCAGGAATATGATACTGTTCTTCCTGAAAAGACATTTTGATGATCCTGAAAATCTTGTTACACCGGCAGATCCTGCAAATATTGATATTCATGAAGATGAAATGAGGAAGATCTTTACCGGCCGGCGCTACAAAGATAACTACAAGATCCTGTCATCTGAAGTAAGAAAGCTTGGAGAATCGATACCCCCGCTCATTAATGCCTATATGAACCTTTCACCGACGATGCGCACATTCGGCACCTTTATAAATCATAAGTTTGGTAATGTGGAGGAAACAGGTATTATGATAACACTCAGAGATATCTATGTGGAAAAGATAAACAGGCATCTGGCCTCCTATAAGAAGGATTTCATGATCACCTGGTTCTCTCACGACAATCAGTAAGCTCTGGCTTTTCTTCCCTCAATATAGTTGATGAAGGACTGGTTGGCGACTTTATTTCCTCCAGGAGTAGGATAATTGCCGGTAAAATACCAGTCTCCGGTATGACCCGGACAGGCTGTGTGAAGTCCCTCAATGGACTGGAAAACTATTTCAACTTCAGCTTTAATATCTTCAGATCTCAGCATGGAAGCAATTTTCCGGGATATCTCTTCAGGGCAGAAAGGTTTATAAATTTCCCTGACAAGATTCCTTATTCCGGTAACAGGCTTCTCCATTTCTGCTTTTGCATCCTCATAAATCATTCCGATAATATGCTCCTTTCCCGTATCTTTCAGCAGTTCAACCGCCGCCCTGAAAGCGATAAGATCTCCAAGCCTTGCCATGTCAATTCCGTAACAGTCGGGATATCGTATCTGCGGGGAAGACGATACGATAACTATTTTTTTCGGATCAAGCCTGTCAAGGATCTTTATAATGCTCAGTTTAAGAGTTGTGCCCCTCACAATTGAATCGTCAATCACAACAAGGTTATCTTCTCCCCTTCTTATGACGCCGTATGTAACGTCATATACATGCTCCACAAGATCATCCCGCGCCGAATCCTGGGTAATGAAAGTCCTGAGCTTCACATCTTTGACGGCGATCTTTTCCACTCTGGGACGGTGATTGATTATCCCGGCAAGCTGCTCCCTTGTCAGGCTGCCAGCGTTTCCTGATATGGCATCTATCTTTGACTGGTTCAGATAATCCTCCACACCCTTTATAAGTCCATAAAATGCGCTTTCAGCAGTATTTGGTATATATGAAAATACAGTATTGTCGGTATCATAATTAACTGCCCGCAAAACGGGATGGGTAAGCAATTCCCCGAGCTTTTTTCTTTCACGGTAAATAGTCTTATCTGTTCCCCTCGAGAAATATATGCGTTCAAAAGAACATTTTCGCGGTTCAGTCTCTTCTTTAATCCTTTCTATAGAAATATTCCCTGCAGCTTTTATTATAAGTGCATGTCCCGGAGGAAGTTCATTTACACCGTCAGTCCTTATATTGAAAATAGTCTGGATGACAGGTCTCTCTGAAGCAACTACAACTACCTCATCATCTATGTAATAAAAGGCAGGTCTTATACCGGCAGGATCTCTGACAACAAATGCGTCGCCATGACCGGTCATTCCCGCCATTGCATATCCGCCATCCCAGTTACGGCTGGCTTTCTGCAAAACGGTCACCAGGTTGATATCCCTTTCAACCATAAGTGAAACTTCCTTTTTGGAATATCCCTGTTCCCTGTAAAGTCTGAACAGCCTGTCATGCTCCTCATCAAGGCGATGCCCCACATTCTCAAGTATTGTAACTGTGTCGGAAAAATCCACGGGATTCTGACCCAGATCGATCAGGTTATTGAAAACCTCGCTTACATTAGTAAGATTAAAATTACCAGCCATGACGAGGTTTCTTGACCTCCAGTTATTTTCACGGCTTACGGGATGGACATAGTCTATCTTGTAGGTGCCATATGTTCCGTACCTCAGATGCCCGAGGTAAATATCACAGATAAACGGAACCTTTTCCTTTATCAGATCCGCATCAGGTTTTATGTTTGCATCCGGAAGAAGGGATTTTTCAATTCCGTCATATATTAGCCCGAATATCTCCTTGATGGGATCTGCCTTGTTTGATCTTTGTCTGAATATATACTGGTTTCCCGGAGCGACATTAAGTTTGATACCTGCAATTCCTGCGCCGTCCTGACCCCTGTTATGCTGCTTTTCCATCATGAGGTACATTTTCCTCAGGCCGTAATTCCAGGTTCCGTATTTACCAATATAGTAGCTTAACGGCTTGCGTAGTCTCAACAGTGCAATGCCGCATTCATGTTTAATATTTTCACTCATGATTAATTCCGGGTCACTCCCGGGTAATTAATTACAGCGGGAACAGGATATGCATTCGGGAACTCCCGCCGGATAGCCATCAGGTCCTTGTAAAGCTCGGTTTTGGTTCTGTAATCCCCTGCCCTTATCATGAAATAACCGGGCTCCTGGTATTGAGCATAGGAAATTATCCCGGGGAATTTATTTATGAATTCCGCTCTTGCACGTGCAGATTCTTCACGTGCATTTCTTACTGAACTGTAATATATCTGTATTCTGAAGCCCTGAATACCCTTTGTACCTTCCATGGTTCTGAGTCGCCCGTTTGCAAGGATCGACCGGCTGATAAGGGAATCTATCCCCCTGTCCTGTGAGATTGTAAGGGCTCCGCAGTTCTTCTCATCCTGCCGTTTCATAAGATCAGCTGTTCTTATAAATGCCTGAGACCTGCAAACACCTGCTGTAGTAATCAGCAAAATCAATATCGTTAAAGCATTTCTTATCATCCTTTTTATAATCTATTCCAGCGCCTCAGCCAGTTCGTCCGTCATTTCCAGATTATGGTATACATTCTGTATATCATCGTCGTCCTCAAGGGCTTCAATGAACTTCAAGACTTTTTTCGCTGATTCCACATCCAGTTTCTTTGTATCATTTGGTATCCTCTTCAACCTTGATTCTTCCGGTTCTATACCCATTTCTCCAAGTTTCCTGCTAACACTTCCGAAATCCTCCTTGGGACAGGTTATTGTAACCGTATCATCATCGACCTCAAAATCTTCGGCTCCTGCATCTATCATTGCCAGTTCCAGGTCGTCAAGATTCAGATCATCCTCCCTGGTAATTGTAAATATTCCTTTCCGGTCGAATACATAACTTAGTGAACCGTTTGTGCCGAGATTACCTCCATACTTATTGAATGCCGATCTGACCGATGCAACAGTCCTGTTGTTATTATCAGTCAGAGCCTCAACAAAAACAGCTATTCCGTGAGGTGCATAGCCTTCAAATGAGGTTTCAAGATAACTGACCGATTCGGAACCGACAGCCTTCTTAATTGCCCTTTCAATGTTATCTTTCGGCATATTGGCGCCTTTGGCATTCTGAATTGCCAGCCTGAGCCTGGAATTGGAATCAGGATCACCTCCGCCTTCCCTTGCCGAAATAATTATCTCCTTGATTATCTTCGTGAAGATCTTTCCCCGCCTGGCATCAGCAGCCCCCTTCTTTCTCTTGATCGTTGACCATTTATTGTGACCTGACATACAATATGTTTTAAAGGTTTGAGATTGCAAAATTAAATATTTCTTTAATACATCATTCACGTTATGTACTTTTGTA
>CAYPHL010000005.1:14172-74157 GCA_964410385.1 uncultured Rikenellaceae bacterium
AGATTGCAAAATTAAATATTTCTTTAATACATCATTCACGTTATGTACTTTTGTAAGCCGAAATATTTACATCGGCGTGCGGCGTGCGGCGTGCGGCGTGCGGCGTGCGGCGTCCGGCGTCCGGCGTCAGGCGTCAGGCGTGCGGCTTTCGGCGTGCGGCGTGCGGCGTCCGGCGTGAGACGTGAGGCGCGAGGTGTGAGGCGCGAGGCGAGATTAAGGTTAAAGTTGAGGTTGAGGTTGAGAATACTTGCCAACTGCCAACTGCCAACTGCCAAAAGAGTTGAAATGAACAAGAACCTATATATAGAGACCTATGGCTGTCAGATGAATATAGCTGACAGTGAGGTTATTGCATCTGTAATGGCAGAACACGGATACAGCCAGGTTCAGGATATTACCCGGGCAGGGATCATTCTGATAAATACCTGTTCAATCCGCGAAAATGCAGAACAGAAGATTTGGAACAGGTTGAAGGAGATAAGAAGTCTGAAAAGGAAAAACAGGAAAATTATCGTAGGCCTTACCGGATGTATGGCTGAAAGATTGAAGGAAGAGCTTCTTGAAAAGGAACAGATAATAGATATTATTGCCGGGCCGGATGCTTACAGGGAACTTCCTGCTCTTGCCAGGGAAGCCGGAAACGGACGTAAAGCCGTAAACATTACTCTCTCCCGTTGTGAAACATATTCTGATATTTCGCCGGCGTACGACGAAAACGGTGGTATCAGCGCCTTCATTCCCATAATGAGGGGTTGTAACAACATGTGTTCCTACTGTGTGGTCCCTTACGTAAGAGGTGCGGAAAGAAGCCGCGATCCCGATTCAATCCTGAAGGAAGCAGGTGACCTTGTCCGCAGAGGATTCAGGGAAATAACACTTCTTGGACAGAATGTAGACTCCTATAAGTACATTTCCGGAAATCAGGTGACTGAATTTCATCACCTCATTGAAAAGGTTGCCATGACAGACAGATTACTAAGGGTACGGTTTACAACATCACACCCAAAGGATATTTCTGAAGAGTTATTAAGAATTATAGCCCGCAATGAAAATATCTGCAGACATATTCACCTTCCTGTTCAAAGCGGGAGCAGCCGGATACTGCAACTTATGAATCGCGGCTATACACGGGAGGATTATTTTTCACGGATCAGAGCTATCAGGAACTTACTTCCCGATTGTTCCATATCCACTGATATTATCACGGGATTCTGCACCGAGACGGAGGAAGATCATGAAGAGACTCTCTCACTGATGAAATGGGCTGAATTCGATTTTGCATATATGTTCAGGTACAGCGAAAGACCGGGGACCAGGGCGGCAAGAAGGTTGAAGGATGATGTCCCTGAAGAGATAAAGCTGAGAAGACTCAATGAAATTATATCCCTTCAGAATTCCTTGTCAAAAAAATCCAAAAGACATGATATTGGCAAAGTTTTTGAGGTACTTACAGAAGGTTTTTCAAAGAGATCAGCTGATTCTCTTACCGGAAGGACATCACAGAACAAGGTTGTTGTATTCCCCTGCTCAGGTATAAAGAAGGGTGATTATGTTAATGTCCTGATTGAAGATTGTACTTCGGCAACTTTGAAGGGGCGGATCATTTAAAAGAAGTTTATTGGATTTTAAACTGTTATCGATTAACTTGCAGTATCAAATAATACGACCTCAAGGATGTATTTGCGCATATTTATTTTAATGCTCCTGACATTTTTAACCTGCATCACTCCATATGCTCAGAAGGGAGGAAAGAAAATCATAATTACGGGAACGGTTCTTGATAAAAACAATAATCCTGCTGCTCAGGCTGAGATATTTGCAGATGATAAGAGCACAGGTAATTTTACAGGTTACCAGGGCAGGTTCAAAATCAGGATTCCGTCTGATATTAAAGTTATTTCGGCATTCTCGGAAACACTGGGATATGGCGAAACCGAAATAAACGGCCTTTCTGACCTTACAATTAAGCTTGACAGGGCTGCATCAAAAGGTCAGGCAGGCAATACCGGGATCACCAGTACCGGAGATCTCAGTCCCGGCACTTCAAAAAAGATGAATACCTATACGGACATTTACCAGATGATAAGACATGAAGTGACAGGAGTTGTTGTATCGGGCAGAAGTATAATGGTTCAGGGTCCAAACTCCTTTTTCGGAAGCTCACAACCACTCTTTGTGGTCAATGGTGTAAGGGTTAACAGTATTGACAATATTAATCCCGTGGAGGTTAGATCTATTAAACTCCTCAAAGGTTCGGCTGCGAATATTTACGGAAATGAAGGAGCTAACGGAGTAATAGTAATTAATCTTCAGAGTTCAGCAGATAAAAACAACCAAAAAAAATAATAACATGCCATACAGAATTTTAGCTATTATCCTGGTATCACTTCTGATGGGACCGGTCTTATCCGCCCAGAAAGAAACGAAAAAGTTCTTTGTCACAGGTGTTGTACTGGATTCAGAAAAAAATCCGGTTGAAGATGCCATTATTCTTATTGATAATAAATATACAAACAAATCAACTGATAATAAAGGTTTCTTCAGGGTTAAAGTAAAGCGGGATGCTGAAATGATTTCAGTTGTCACACCTGACAAAGGTATCGGCGAAGCCCTGATAGACGGAGAAAAAATCCTGAATATCACTCTCAGACCTGGAACAGCGCCTTCACAAGCAGGCACTACCGCTAAACCCGGGGATGAAGAGGAAGTTGACATAGGGTATGGAACAGTCCGGAAGAAAGATCTTACAACCCCGGTAAACCGTCTGGATGTTAGGAATTCCAGGTATTCAACCTATACAAATATCTACGAAATGCTTAAGGGGGCAGTACCAGGCGTCCAGGTATCCGGTACAAAAATCACCATTCAGGGAGCTGGTTCTTTAATGATGAGCACTGATCCTCTGTTCATTGTAGACGGTAATGAGGTAAATTCAATAAGTGATATACCGCCTTCCCAGGTTGAGTCAATAGAGGTCCTTAAAGGAGCTTCTGCATCAATTTATGGTTCCAGGGGGGCAAACGGGGTGATCCTTATCAAGCTTATCGGGGCAAATACCCGAAGATAAGATCATTCCTTTTTCTTCCTGAAGTCTATCATCAGTTCCTGAAGTTGCCTTTCCGAAACAGGTGCAGGTGTATCAAGCATTACATCCCTTCCTGAATTATTTTTCGGGAAGGCGATAAAGTCACGGATTGAATCCTGGCCTCCGAACATAGCCACCAGCCTGTCGAAACCAAATGCTATCCCTCCATGCGGGGGAGCCCCATATCTGAATGCATTCATAAGAAATCCGAACTGCGCAAGCGCCTCCTCATCCGTAAATCCCAATGCTTTGAACATCAGTTTCTGAAGCGAAGAATCGTGGATCCTGACAGATCCTCCGCCGATCTCCACCCCGTTAATAACCAGATCATATGCATTTGCCCGTACTTTACCCGGATCCGTTTCCATCAGAGGAATATCTTCCGGTTTTGGCGATGTGAAAGGATGGTGCATCGCAAAAAAGCGTTTTTCGTCCTCATTCCACTCAAGCAGAGGAAAATCAACAACCCAGAGTGGCATGTACCGGTCCCTTTTTCTAAGCCCGAGCCTGTTTCCCATCTCCAGCCTGAGCTCTGATAATGCCGGAAGAGTTTTTGTTTTCTCCCCCGAAATTAACAGTATGAGGTCTCCTCGGACGGCTTCCAACTTTTCAGCCCACAATTCAAGATCTTTCCCGGAATAGAACTTGTCAACTGATGATTTCAAAGTACCATCAGTACCATATCTTAAATAAATAAGTCCTTTAGCCCCGATCTGAGGTCTTTTTACAAAATCTGTAAGTTCATCAATCTGTTTCCTTGTATAATCAGCACAACCTGAGACACATATTGCACCCGTGAATTCAGATGTATCAAAAACTGAAAAACCATGACCTTTAACTACTTCAGTAAGATCATTAATTTTCATTCCAAAGCGGAGATCCGGCTTATCAGTACCATACAGTTCCATAGCCTCAGCGTATGATATCCTACTGAAAGGCTCAGTGAAACTGATATTTTTTACTTTATTGAAAAGGTACTTTATCAGTCCTTCGAAAGTATCAAGTATTTCATCCCTTGTCATGAATGACATTTCGCAGTCGATCTGTGAAAACTCGGGCTGACGGTCAGCCCTGAGATCCTCATCCCTGAAACATCTGACAATCTGAAAGTACCTGTCAAATCCTGCAACCATAAGAAGCTGCTTGAGGGTCTGGGGTGATTGTGGCAGGGCATAAAAAGTACCCGGCTGCATTCTGCTCGGTACAATAAAATCCCTGGCTCCTTCAGGTGTCGATTTGATCAGAAAAGGAGTCTCAACCTCTATAAATTCTTTAGAATCCAGATATTTACGTACTTCCTGAGCCATCCTGTGACGCAGTAGTATATTGTTTTTAACCGGGGCTCTTCTCAGGTCAAGATAACGGTATTTCATTCTCAGTTCGTCACCACCATCTGTCTCCTCTTCAATTGTGAACGGAGGCAGTTCGCTTGGATTGAGTACGTTGATTTCTGACACTTCAATCTCAATGTCTCCCGTGGGTATTTTCGGATTTTTGTTGCTGCGTTCCTTAACCCTGCCTTTTACCTGTATCACAAACTCACGCCCGGTCTTTCTGGCCTTTTCACAGAGAGAAGCATCGGTTTCCATATTGAAAACAAGCTGAGTTATCCCGTAACGGTCGCGAAGATCAGTAAATGTCATACCCCCAAGATCTCTTGATTTCTGAATCCATCCGCATAATATGACGTCTTTACCGGCATCATTTAAATTAAGTTCCCCGCATGTATGTGTCCTGTACATTTTCTTCTTTTTATGATCCACAAAAATAAAAATATTATGACTGTAAGCAGTCCGGGTATCCCTATTTCTTCATACATTTAAAGTGTGCAATAACTTTATATGCAGACAGCAAGACACGAGAAATACATGAAAGCTGCTCTGGAAGAAGCGGAAAAAGCATTTAACAGGCAGGAAGTGCCTGTAGGAGCAGTAGTCGTATGCAGGGATACTATTATTGCAAGGGCACATAATCTTAATGAGACATTAAAAGATCCGACCGCCCATGCGGAAATGCAGGCAATCACTGCTGCCGCGAACTGGCTGGGAGGGAAATACCTGACAGATTGTATTATTTATGTGACGGTTGAACCATGTGCAATGTGCGCCGGGGCAATCGGATGGAGCCAGGCTGCAGGACTGGTTTATGGTGCATCCGATCCGAAAAAAGGATATACAGGAGTTTTAGGGAGTCTGCTCCACCCAAGAACCGTCGTATTAAAAGGAATACTCGAAACCGAATGCAGTGAAATAATGGTAAGGTTCTTTAAGAAAAAAAGATTAAGTTTATAAAAAATTCTTATATGACCTTCGATAACACTAAACAGATAATCAGTATAAGGATCAGATTATTTATCGCTACCGTACTGATACTTGCCTACCTGGCGCTTGCTTACCTGATAGGACGTATAAAATTCCCGGTTCTTGGTCTGAGTGAAACCGCCTGGACAATTATCCTTATTGCAATTTATCTTATCATTTTTTCCATCCCCATTATCCTGAACCATCAGTTCATTTCATATTCGGATGATGATGAAAACATTGTAATTAAATATTTCAATGCAGGGATCGGAGGAGGGAAAAAGAATTCAATCCGGATATATAAAACTGCTTTTGCCGGGTATAAAACCGAATCAAGGCTTTTCGGGCTCGATAAGAGCCTTATTCTTTACCAGAAAGTTGGTCAAAACGTAGCAAAATACCCACCTGTACACATCAGTGCCCTAAGCAAAGAACAGAGGAACAAACTTATCAAATCTCTGAATGATCATATCCCCGCCATATGATTTAATTCAGGGCAGAATATGAGTTAAATCATTTTTAATGAGGAAACTATGTCTCAGTTTTGTATCAAATGCTTTTTAAAATAAGAAGTTGGCGGTTGGCAGTTGGCAGTTGGCAAAGAGCAACCTCAGCCTTAAACTCGAGCTTAACAGCTGGCAGTTTACAGTTGGCAAAGAAGCTGATTGCCACTGTCAACTGCCAACTGCCAACTTATTAACTGAATAATGATAATCAGTCGCATTACATAAAACTAACTAAATATTTACAAAATGAACGTAGACAAAATCATGAACAACCTCGAGAAAAAGCATCCGGGAGAGGTTGAATATCTTCAGGCAGTAAGGGAAGTTCTCGAGTCTATCGAGGAGGTATATAATGAGAATCCCCAGTTTGAATCTGCAAATATCATCGAACGCATCATTGAGCCTGACAGGGTGATAATGTTCAAAGTACCCTGGGTTGATGATGAAGGAAATGTAAAAGTGAACCTTGGTTACAGAGTTCAGTTTAATAATGCGATAGGCCCATATAAGGGAGGTCTGCGCTTCCATCCGAGTGTAAATCTGTCAATCCTCAAATTCCTTGGATTTGAACAGATATTCAAGAATGCCCTTACGACCCTTCCGATGGGCGGAGGTAAAGGAGGATCAGATTTTGATCCCAAAGGGAAATCAAATGCCGAGGTAATGAGATTCTGCCAGTCATTCATGCTGGAACTCTGGAAGTATATTGGTCCGGAAACAGATGTTCCGGCAGGTGATATAGGAGTAGGTGGCCGTGAAATAGGATATCTTTATGGTATGTATAAAAGGCTTAAGGGAGATCATACAGGGGTGCTTACAGGAAAAGGGAGTAACTGGGGCGGATCGCTGATCAGGCCGGAAGCCACGGGCTTCGGAGCAATATATTTTGTTCAGGAAATGCTTGCTGCCAGGAAAGAGACAATAAAGGGCAAAACAATTTCCGTTTCAGGCTTCGGAAATGTGGCATGGGGCGCAGCGCTTAAGGCAACAGAACTCGGAGGTAAAGTTGTAACTATATCAGGCCCCGACGGCTATGTTTACGATCCTGAAGGTATATCTGGAAAGAAGATCGATTATATGCTCGAGCTGCGCTCCTCAAACCAGGATATTGTCAAACCATATTCATATGTCTTTGAAGGCGCCGAATTTCATGCAGGGAAAAAGCCATGGGAAGTAAAGGTCGATATTGCTCTTCCTTGTGCAACCCAGAATGAACTTAACGGACAGGATGCCGCCAGATTGCTCGAAAACGGTGTGATGTTGGTTGCTGAAGTATCAAATATGGGATGTACTCCCGATGCGGTTGAAACATTCATCAGAAACAGGATTATGTTTGCTCCCGGAAAAGCGGTCAATGCAGGCGGGGTTGCGACATCAGGTCTGGAAATGACACAGAATGCAATGAAAATGAGGTGGAACCAGCAGGAAGTCGATGGCCGGCTCCACGAAATTATGAAGAACATTCACGAACAGTGCTGCCGGAACGGGAAACAGCCTGATGGCCATATCGACTATGTTAAAGGAGCTAATATTGCAGGATTCCTGAAAGTTGCAAACTCAATGCTTGATATGGGAGTAATATAATAAACTCACCCCCTATAAATCCTCCTCTCTCCGTCATTCGGCTTAAAGAGGGGGATTTTTTTTGTTGAACCTTTCAACATTTATTATATTTACATATCTCATTTCGCTGTATATGCCTGAAAATATTTCACTGAAGCATAAAATTGCTTTAGGCCTTATTCCCGGGATAGGTGATATAAATGCAAGGAAACTTGTGTCACATCTCGGAAGCGTTGAGGCTGTTTTCAGTGAAGCATACAGAAATCTTATCAAAATACCCGGAATAGGTCCTGAACTGGCTAAAGCAGTTTCCGACCGTTCCTACCTTGAAGCAGCTGAACGGGAATCTGAGTATGTAACAAAGAATAATATCCTTACATATTTTTATCTTGATGATGATTATCCGTTTCGTCTGAAACAGTGTGAAGATTCCCCTGTTGTATTTTTCTTTAAAGGAAACTGTGATCTGAATACATCAAGGATACTCAGTGTCGTAGGAACAAGGAATGCTACTCCACGGGGGAAAGAATTATGTGATAAAATAATCGGAGGACTCGCGTCTGACAATCCCGGTCTTATCATTGTCAGCGGCCTTGCTTATGGAATTGATATTACTGCTCACAAATCGGCTCTTGCAAATAACCTTCAGACTATTGCTGTTCTCGGTCATGGTTTTAAAACAATATACCCTTCGGCACACTGGTCCATAGCAACATCCATAATAAAAAAAGGAGGGCTACTCAGCGATTTCCTGTCTGATGCACTTCCGGAAAGAAATAATTTCATTAAGAGGAACCGTATTATTGCCGGCCTCTCGGATTCAACACTTATTGTGGAATCCGGAATAAAGGGCGGTGCCCTGATAACAGCCGATATAGCCGCATCCTATAACCGCGATGTACTGGCAGTCCCGGGGCGGCCGGAAGACCAGTGGTCGGCCGGGTGTAATAACCTCATTAAAAATAATAAGGCAGCACTCGTTGAATCATATCGCGATGTTGAGTATTTTCTTAACTGGATCCCTGAACATTCGAAGCCTTCCATCCAGAGAACCCTTTTTTCAGATCTCGATCCGAATGAGAAATTAATCTACGAATCTGTTTCAGCACAGGGGGAAATCTCTATTGATTCTCTCTGCAGATCGCTCAACATCCCTGTATTCAGACTATCTGCAATCCTTCTCCAGATGGAACTGAAAGGCCTTGTCAAATGTTATCCGGGTAATATTTACAGGATAACTTAGGACTGAATAAAATTCCTTTACCGGTTTTTAACTAATTCAATGAATTTAACTTTAATTATCCATAATCTTTGTGTCCTTCGTGTGAACTTCGTGCTCTTCGTGGTTTAAATTAGAATTTAGTTTAACCACAAAGGACACGAAGGATTACACAAAGGACACAAAGGAATACCGTAAATTAAGAATTTACGAATTACACAGATTAACTATTTACTTTAAGAAATTAAAAAATAATGCCTTTATAGAAAAAATTATAAACCTTTTTACATATAATATCTAATGTTTTCCTATTTTTGGCCTTCGTTAAACTAAAAAACCAAACTATATATGGATCCAAGAGTACAGCAGTTCATGGCGATGATAAAAGCCAGAAATCCGGGGGAGAATGAATTTCATCAGGCAGTTCAGGAAGTATCTGAATCGCTTATCCCTTTTATTGAAGAGAATCCGAAATACAAGCATGCAAAGATCCTTGAAAGGATAGCTGAGCCCGAAAGGACAATAATTTTCAGGGTACCGTGGCTCGACGATAAGGGTGACATCCAGATCAACCGTGGCTTCAGGATAGAGATGAACAGTGCCATTGGCCCGTATAAAGGCGGATTAAGATTCCATCCTACAGTAAACCTCGGTATTTTAAAGTTCCTTGCATTTGAACAGGTATTCAAGAACAGTCTTACCACTCTTCCCATGGGAGGCGGCAAAGGGGGTTCCGACTTTGATCCCAAAGGGAAATCCGATAATGAAGTGATGCGCTTCTGCCAGAGCTTCATGACAGAACTCTTCCGCCATATTGGAGCCGATACTGATGTTCCGGCAGGAGATATTGGTGTCGGAGGCCGGGAAATTGGATTCCTTTTCGGCCAGTATAAAAGACTTAAAAATGAATTCACAGGAGTTCTGACCGGCAAGGGTATTGAATGGGGTGGCTCACTCATCAGGCCCGAAGCAACCGGTTACGGTGTTACATATTTCGCAGCAGAAATGCTATCAACCCGGGGTGAGAGTATAAAAGGAAAAACAGTCTGTATATCGGGCTCAGGAAACGTTGCCCAGTACGCAACAGAAAAGGTGACACAGCTTGGCGGCAAAGTGGTGACCTCCTCCGATTCCAACGGATTTGTCTATGATCCTGATGGGATTGATCCGGAAAAGCTTAAGTTCATTATGGAACTAAAGAATGTAAGAAGAGGAAGAATAAAGGAGTATGCCGACAAATATCATGTTGAGTATTTTGAAGGAAAAACACCATGGGGAATAAAATGTGATATTGCAATGCCAAATGCAACCCAGAATGAGATTGACGAGGATGACGCTAAAATCCTCGTAAAAAACGGATGCATCTGTGTGGCTGAAGGAGCTAATATGCCGTCAACTCCCGGAGCTGTCGAAGTCTTCCTGAAGGCAAAGATCCTGTATGGCCCGGGCAAAGCTGCTAATGCAGGAGGTGTGGCTACTTCAGGACTTGAAATGACCCAGAATTCTATGAGACTGCCATGGTCGCGCGAAGAAGTGGATGAAAGGCTTCATACAATCATGAAAAATATCCATGCCACCTGTGTTAAATTCGGCACAGGGGACGATGGGTTCATTAATTATGTAAACGGTGCTAATATAGGCGGATTCGTTAAAGTTGCCAATGCTATGATAGCTCAGGGATTAGTCTGATGCAACTTATAGATACACATACTCATCTTTATTTAAAGGAATTTGACAACGACAGGGAGGAAGTTGTAAGAAGGGCTGTAAGTAGCGGGGTCGGCAAACTCCTGATGCCAAATGTAGATATTGAGACAATAGAACCAATGCTTTCAGCTGCAGAAAGATTCAGGGATATTTGCTTTCCTATGATCGGCCTGCATCCTACTTCTGTTAAAGAAGATTATATCCCTCAGCTCGATGAAATTATCAGGATGGCTTCTACGGACAGATTCATTGCTGTAGGTGAGATAGGAATAGATCTTTACTGGGACAAGACGCATCTGGCCGAACAGACAATAGCTTTCAGGAGACAAATTGAGTATGCAGCGAACACCGGACTTCCTGTTGTGATCCACTCCAGGAATTCAATAAATGAAGTATTCTCTGTTCTTGAAGAATTCTCAGGTTCAAAACTTACCGGCGTCTTACATGCATACTCTGCTGATCATAAGTCTGCACGGAAAGCCGTAAAGATGGGTTTCATGCTGGGTATCGGAGGCCCGCTCACTTATAAGAATTCAATGCTCGGGAGTATCTGTAAAGATGTTGGCTTACATAATATTATCCTTGAAACAGATTCTCCATATCTTACACCCGTACCTTACAGAGGAAAACGTAACGAGAGTTCGTATATTTGCATCATAAACAGAAAGCTTGCTGAAATATTTGAAATGAGTGAGGAAGAGACTGCTTCCATAACATTCGAAAACTCATGCAGGCTTTTCAATTTATGATCAAATGGTTAAACGGGGAAAAGAGACTTCAGTCCTGATAATCTATACAGGCGGTACCATCGGGATGGTGCATGACAGGCAAACCGGCTCGCTGGTGCCGATCGATTTTAAGCACATTACCGATCATGTACCGGTAATCGGCAATTTTGGTTTCGACCTTCAGTCGGTTTCCTTTGATCCGGTAAAGGATTCTTCCAATATCGATCCGGATATCTGGATCAAGCTGGCCGATACTATTGAAAAGAATTATAACAATTTCGAAGGATTTGTCGTTCTGCATGGAACCGATACGATGGCATACACTGCTTCAGCCCTGAGCTTCATGCTGGAGAACCTGGCAAAACCAGTAATATTCACCGGATCGCAGTTACCTATCGGCCTGCCGCGGACAGATGGCCGGGAAAACCTGATTACCTCTCTCGAAATTGCTGCCGCTTCAAAGAATGGCTCACCGGTTGTGCCTGAGGTCTGTATATATTTTGATAATGAACTTACCCGCGGCAACCGTACCACCAAATTCAGTGCAGAGCATTTTGACGCATTCAATTCCCCCAATTATCCGCCTCTTGCTGTTGCCGGTTTACATATTAAATATAATGAGAATCTTATTCATTATCCGGCCGGCACAAACTCATTAAAGGTCAACAAATCGTTTGACAATAATGTAGCCATTTTAAAGCTCTTCCCCGGTATCAGCCGTCATTTTGTAGAAGCAGTGATCCATACGAAAGGTCTGAAAGCTCTGATCATTGAGACGTTCGGATCGGGTAATGCTCCGACATATAGATGGTTTCTTGATGATCTGAAATCATTCATCAATAAGGGCGGCATAATATTCAATGTCACCCAGTGTCACGGAGGGAGTGTTGAAATGGGATTATATGAGACCAGCCGTGAAATGATGGCTGCCGGTGTTGTAAGCGGGAAAGATATCACATCAGAGGCATCCGTAACCAAGTTAATGTTACTGCTGGGCAGTTGCAGCACCAGGGAAGAGATTATTGACTGTCTCGGGAAACCTATTGCAGGTGAAATCTCATAGCAGGGTTTTTCCAAAATATTTTGTAATTTGCGCCGCCATTCCGGAGAGATGCAGGAGTGGTTTAACTGGCCCGCCTGGAAAGCGAGTGTACTCCAAAAGGGTACCGGGGGTTCGAATCCCCCTCTCTCCGCAAAGCAAAAATAAACCCCGCCGCCAGGTGGGGTTGTTTGTTTTACCGAAGACCCGTTGAAAGCTCGCTTTCAAAAGGGTCTGAGGGAAAATAAACAATCCCGATTTATCGGGATATTTTTGCTTTGCAGGGTTCCCCCCAAGGGATCGCGATCCGCCGCCAGGCGGAGAGCAATCCCCTGGAAATTACGAGCGCAGCGAGCAATCCTCCTCCAATCCCATCATTGGGCTAAAGCCCATTGTGTAACTACCACTAATTCATTTCGTTGGCTGAAGCCAACGGCAATTTAAAGACTTATCTCCCCCCTCCTCTCCATTTTCCTTATCTTTTCCCTTATTGCTGCTTTATTTTCTTCGATATTATTTACGATTGTAATAAATTCCGGATCGTTCCTCAGATAATCAAATCCTGGGAATACATTATAGCCATATGGCATGTTGCTGCATCCTCTTTTTTCAAGTTCGGAAAGAGATTCCAGACATTTTTTCCTATCCCCCAATAACGCATATGCAGCAGCTATTATCTCATAATGCTGACTGACCCATGGCAATTTCGCTGTAATGATTATCTTTTCCTGAAAAGCAAGCAGAGATTTAATATTTGTCACAGCCTCATCTCTCCGCCCGGTTTGTAATAATAAATGATTATAATATATGTCCTGGGTATCAATATCCCTCTTATCCATTCGCGCTAAACATATTAAAGCACTATCGTATTCTTTAAGAGCAGTATGGAAATTTAATCTCATCTTATCACATACATGGCTGCAAGGAGTAACATTCTTAAGCGAGTCGAGATATTGAAGGGCCTTTTTATATTTTTTCGCAGCCATCAGATAATAAAAGGGCCCTCCTGTAAAATTGCATGCAGGGCTTAAATAGAGTGCTTTGCGGGCATATAAATATGCTTTTTCATAATCACCGATAGCATAGAAAAGCATGCCAATATTATTATTTATTCCCCCTACAGTGTCGCCACCGGTTTCAATTGCTTTCTGATAGTATGGTAATGATTCAATAACCCTGTTTTTCTGAAAGAATAACACCTGACCTATACCAAGATATGACCAGTATCTTTCTTCAAGATTTGGATACTCAAGGGTTTTCTTCCAGTATTTAAGTGCGCTGTCTGAAGCATTTATGTAGAAATAATAATGGGCCATTTCATTCAGAGCCCTTGGATCATCCCGGTCAAGTTCAAGTATTTTCTTTGCATAATAAAAGGATGAATCCTGATCTCCCAGATGATAAAAACTACGGGATTTAATTATCAGAGCCCCGATTAATTTCTGATCAACGTCAAGCGCCTGATTGGCCAGATTCAAAGCCAACTGATAATACTCAAATCCTCTGCCTTCGCGAGCAGAGTTTAACATATCCAGGCTCTTCATATACAGATCATGAGCCTTAATATTCTGAGTTGGAACCAGGTCAATCCTTTTTTCTTCCAGGGGAGTAACTACGGCATTCAATGACCCGGCAACTTTTTTTGCAACATCGGCCTGAAATTCAAATATCGCGGTCGTATATTTTCCGTCATAGGTTTCTGACCAGAGATGGTATCCTGTTTTTGCATCTATTAACTGAGCAGTAATACGTATGTCTTCGCCTGATTTCCTTACACTTCCCTCCATTATCAATGATACATTAAGTTCTTTCCCTATCACTTTTGTATCCAGCTTCGAATTACGGTACTTTTCAACAGAGGTTCTTGCCTTAACTTTGAGGTCCTTTATCTTAAAAAGCTGGTTCAGAATCTCATCCGTTATCCCGTTGCAGAAGTATTCATTTTCACTGTCAGGACTGAAATTAGCAAATGGTAACACGGCGATTGACTTCTCCCTGGTTTCTGATGAATTACCCGCTTCAGCAATATTGCTTCTGAAAAATATCATATAACCCAGGTATGCCAAAACAGTAATTACAAGGAATCCTGATGAGGCAGTAATGATTTTCCTCCCGGTAAATCTTCCTGGTTTATTTTTTTCAGTGATCTGAGGATGATTATTCCCATTGCTGTTTTCAAATTTCTCTTTTTTCACCTGTCCTGGAGGGAAGCCATAAAATTCATGAAAACAGGTACTGAAGTACGCCGGACTGCCGAATCCGACCTTATAGGCTGCCTCTGCAGCAGTAACTTTCCCCTCCTGTAACATCGCATAAGCCTTCTGAAGACGGACTTCCCGGATGAATTGATTAATACTTTTATCAGAGATTTTCCTGAGCTTCCGGCTTAAGCTCGTGTATGTCATCCCTGATGAGGAAATCAGTTCCTTCACACCGAAATTCTCATCTGACAGATTAGCCAGGACTATTCCTTCAAGTTTCATGATGAATACCTGATCCGATTCAGGAAGTCCTGTCATAAGATGAAATAGATTAAACCGTTGCACAAAACAAAGCACCTATACACAAATTTCAATGATTTATTGCATATCTGCAAATTTTTCCTGATAACACATGCACTTTGTCAGTATCTAAATTTATCACCTGGGAGTCATGTTTTCCTGCTTGCTTTATAATATACCTGAAGAAAAGTTTCCCCTCTGCGAAAAAATTGGAAGGATCATGAAAAAAATGAAATAATAATTAAATAATTGAATGGTTTTACCTCAGAATCTGGTATCAAAAATCTGGCAATTACCTGACATTTATACTAAGATAACACTGACTAAAATGATTTAATATGAAAAAAATTAAAATCTCTCTCGTCTTGTGTACTCTTTTAGGTTCGGTGATCTGTTTAAATGCACAAACCTTTGATCCCGGTAATTCTGACAATCTCCTTATACCGGGTGAGGTAAAAGAGTATAAGGTTGTTTCAGAAGTTGTCCCACCGTATAAAATAGCAACCAGACGGTATCTTTCTCATTTCTCCTTTCAAAGGTTCAGTCAGGGTAATGAGATAAGGATAAAAATTTTACTGAATTCTGTCGAAAATACCGGCATCGAAGATTTTGCTCTGGCATACGACAGTGGGAATGAATATCGTATGGGCAATATTTATGGTATTGAACATGTGACTTTCCCTTTGTATGTTAAGGTCTCATACCGGACCTGGAATGCATTCCATGCAGTTCAGTCGGATGTGGTATTTGAATTTACAATTAACTGCCCGGGAACCTGGAATGTCACCCTCTTCAATTAAAGGTCGTGATGTATCAAATATTATCATGTCCGGCCAGGAATTATTCCAATAGCTCAGGAAGGGCTTTAAAACATATTAACAGACTTTAAGGTGGCACTATCTTCTGATCATAAACCGTTGTTCTTACTTACAAATATTTAGTGCCACCTTCCTCTTTACCAGGTTTTACCAGTTGCTGCAATCCCGTTCAGATCCCATACTATTTTACCAGCCCTGATAGTAAGTTCGGCAACAAGCTTTTGAGTTCCTCTCAACCTTTCCCCACTGATATCAAGAAAACCGAAATCGCCTTTCATCATACTGAAAACTGCAATATCGGCTTCTGATCCGATATCAAGATTACCCAGATCTGGTCTGTTAATCATCATGGCAGGATTCCAGGTTGACCTCAGTATGACATCCTGAAGTGGTAATCCAATATTCAGAACTTTCGACATAAGATTGGCCATATCTTTCATTCCGCTATTCATACTGCCGGTATGAAGGTCAGAACTGATGGCATCAGCAATAAATCCCTGTTTCACGGATGGAATTGCCTGTTTCCAGGTGAAAGATCCGCCTCCATGTCCAAGATCGAACCTGATCCCGCGTTTCTGAGCTGCGAAAACAAAAGGTTTTACGTTGCCCTTTTCATCAACTACAGTTTCCCGTGAATCGGGGAAATATGCATAAGGATGTGTAAAAATATCTCCCGGACGAAGGTGCTTCAATAATAACTCTTCAAGTGACAACGGTGGTGTAGCTGATCCGAAATCTATCATTACCGGCAGGTTTGCCAGTTTCCCTGCCATAACAGCACTGTCTGTCGGACCCCACTCATGTCCGCTGTAATGGGCGAGCTTAATACCAACGACGACAGACGGATTATCCTTTGCACACTGGGCGGTTCTCCTGGGATTCATATCAAGAGTGGTTTGTTCAAACGGTCCTCCCCTCATGCCCTCTGCAGCAATGTTAAGGAAAGCAAGAACCCTTGTCTGGGAATTATCTATCGTCTGTCTTTTAAAATCAGGAAATGATCTCCAGCCTGAACTTCCGACATCCACAAAGGTCGTTACCCCTGCACGGAATGAGAAAGCATCGGGCTGAACCGATGAAGGGCCATTCATTAATCCCTGATCCATCTTTGTACCATAATAAACATGCACATGCAGGTCAATAATCCCGGGAGTAACATACATGCCTGAAACATTAATTATCCGCCGGGCTTCAGAGGCATCAATACTATTTGCAATCCTGGCTATTTTACCATCTTTGACGGCTACATCCATTATTCCGTCAGTCCTGTTTTTTGGATCTATAACATGCCCGCCTTTCAGAAGTATATCATAATCCTGGGCATTAATAACCAACGTTTTTACCAGAATAAAGACAAAAATAAATAAGAATATTTTTTTCATTATCATAACTATTTCAGGGTGGATCGCTTCTTAATTTTATTACTTGTCAGTCAGAAAATATTCGTAATTGATATTCCAGCTAAATCTGCTTCCAGGTTCTACTTTAATATCAGTATATGGTTCCGGACAAACTGTTGTCGGCGATGCCCAGAAGACCAGCTTTGATAATGACTCGCGGGATGTGATCCTCACTCCGGCACCAGTCTTAAGGTTTTCAACTGTAATATTATAATTATCAGGAAAATCCTTAAATCCACCCAAATTACCACAATAAATATTCTCAGACGTGGTCAGATTTCTCAGGAATTTCATCTGCTTCCCCTCGAATTGAATGGTTTCACCTGTTCCACGACAATCACCTGACAATTCGAACGGGAATGTTATTAAATATCCCGGTCCTGTTGGCTCCCTGTCAATCATTAGGAAATTATGATTGTAGACACTTGTTTCTATTCTTTTTACCCCGTTATTTATAAGTGTATGTTCAATTACCATCTCAGGACTGCCTTTAATGAGCCTGACAGTCTTTTTATAGGTATATCCATAATCCCCATCTGAAAGCGTTTGTATGAAAGTGACAGAAGAGGATTTATTACGGATCTTCCATTTCCCCGGATTTTTAATATCATATAACCTGAAACTGTTATAAGGTTTATCATCGGGTTTCGTAAGAGCTCCTACTCCGATCTTAAGGAAATTTCCGCCAACCCCGGCTTCTTCAAATCCCACCGGTCCGAATTCCTCAACAGGCCCCATTACAACATCATGTATAGTAGGTTCGTACTTCTTATACCATTGTCCGTAATAGCTGTGTCCCTTATAAGTAAGGCTGGTTGTATTGCCTGACCAGTCAAATCTCGTCGCCCTGTAGTATCCTTTATTTATGTCGGGTAAATAGAAGTTTACTTCGAGTATACCGTTTGAGATACTGGTTTGTGGGAATTTATTCTCCTGGGAAGAACAGATAAGAAACCAATGTAACAATAATAAGATTATACCTGTTTTCTTCATGTTATTTACGGATTAAAAGAATAATACATTTGTTTTTGGGTATCACATTCCGGTAAAATAATTGATCTTCCAAGTTAATTCTTTAACTGAAATAATTCAATCAATACTGAAGTAACATGCCATACAAACTAAACAAATAAGGTAATTTAGTGCGTGTCAGGATATTAATAACGTAAGGGTGCCATCCGGGGGCACCCTCACCTGACTAACTAAACCTGATCGTAGACTTCTTCCGGATTTTCAATTCATTTCTGGCGTTTATTCAATTATTTACAGATCTTCACCTGACCGCACGCTGTATTTTAAGTATTGCTTCCGCAAAAAGGTCCATGTCATTTTTTGTCCCCAGCATGGCATTTTGCATGATCCAAATAGATTCCTCATAACATGCCTTTTCCGTTGCTTTGCATTTCACATCTTTGTATGATACAGATTCTGGAATTGCATAGCACATAAAATTTTTGTGCTGGAAAAGAGGTTGCTTATAAAGAGGCAGAGGGTAACCCATAAAGCATGGTACTCCTTCAGCAGCCAGCATCTTTGCAAATTCAGGTTTTGGCAGATTGTTAAATTTACTTTTGTCGTACTTGAAAATATAAATATGATAGCTGTGAATTGTTTCCCCTTTTCCCCTTTTAAGAGGTTCTGTTCCTTCTATTTTTCCGATAAGTGAATTAAGGTAAGTTCCGTTTTCATGCCGCCTTTTTGTCTGCTCTTCCAGTCTCTTAAGCTGGTTCAGAAGAAGACTTGCCTGTAATTGTGTTATCCTGTAGTTACAGCCCAGATAATGATGCTCATACCACTCACCTCCTTTTACCCGTCCCACATTCCTTAATGAATTTACCATATCAAATAACTTATGGTCATTTGTGATCACCATTCCTCCTTCACCGCCTGTGAGGTTTTTCGACGACTGGAAACTGAAGCAACCTGCATCACCTATACTACCCAGCTTTTTACCTTTATATTCTGCACCATGACCATGACAGGCATCTTCAATAACTTTAAGGCCATGTCTTTCCGCAATCGACATTATTCTGTCCATCTCACAGGCCTGACCTGCAAAGTGGACAGGAATAATGGCTTTAGTTCGTGGTGTAATTGCTTTTTCTATTTCTGCAGGATCAATATTATAAGTATCAGGATCTATATCTGCAAAGACAGGGACACAATTCGCTTCAAGGACTATTGAAGCAGTCGCTATGAAAGTATACGGTGTGATTATTACCTCATCGCCCGGTTTTACTCCACATGCGATAAGTGCTAATCTGAGAGCTACAGAACCATTTACACAGGCAAGTGCATACTTTGAACCGCAGAATTCAGCAAATTCTCTTTCAAACTCAGCGACAATGTCACCACAGTCGGGATTACCCCAGCGGCCACTTTTCACGACATTTGTAACTACATCTGCATCCGTCTGATCAAAGATCGGCCAGGGAAATGTAGTATTCACAGTCTTTGGCCCTCCGTTAATAGCAAGTTCTTCTTTCATTTTTCAAAATATTGATTTATTGTTTATTCCAGTCACTTCATTCAACAGTATAACCGGCCTCAATCAATGAATTGAACCACTGATTTCACGAAAACCAAAGTATGTCAAAAAATAAATCATGATTAATATTGAATTGTCTGATATTAGTATTATTTTGTCAGGGTTTATTTAATTTCCTTAAATAAATATGTAAATAAGTACCAATATGAAAGCTCAGTTTCAAAAAATACTTATAAATCAACAATCTTCATTTATTGCCAAGCAGCTCGACCTTCCTCATTTCGACAGTGTATTTCATTTTCATCCAGAATATGAATTGAAATATGTAATACAGAGCCGTGGAAAAAGATTTGTTGGTGAAAGTATTGAAAACTTCATGGAAGGCGATCTGGTTCTTGTCGGTCCCAATATTATGCATTACTGGAAAAATGATCCGGTTTATTACGAATCAAATAAGTACAGAGCGACTGCATACCTTGTCATGTTTTCAGAAGCTTGTTTTGGTGAAGGGTTTTTTTCAATTCCCGAGATGGGTCCTGTAAAGGACTTGTTTCTGAGGGCCAGAGGAGGACTTAGCTTCACCCTTGAACAAAAAAGTAACATCCCTCAAAAGATAAAACGGCTTATAAACAGCGACGGACCACAGAAAGTGGCAGGACTGATAGATATACTTCATGATCTTTCCCGCACTAAAAGCCGGCCGATCCTTTCAGATAATTTTATTAATGACAAGCCGGTAATATTTAAAGATCTTTCCATGGACAGACTACGTAAGGTGCATGACTTTGTTATAAATAATTTCCATAACAGGATCTCGCTTCAGGATGTGGCAGGAAAAGCTAATATGACCCCCCAGGCCTTTTGTAAATACTTCAAAAAAAGCACAAAAAAAACTTTCATAACCTTCCTTATAGAACTAAGGATCTGTCACGCCAAAAAACTTCTCATTGAGAACTCACAAACCATCACCGAGATCTGTTATTCTTCAGGATTTGATAACCTTTCCTATTTCAACCGTGCTTTCAGATCTTCAACAAACATGACTCCAAAAGAATACCGTAATCAATATATCAATTGATCATATTCTGTTCCTGGTTATTCAGATATAATGAATCTGATAACTGCTGAAAATTTATACTTTATTACCTGTTGGTTTTTATCTTATGCCCGATAGTGGCATAAAAAAGTATATATAGGTATATCGGAATAACAATCCAGTAAGCGACACGGGAGTCGAGGACATCAGCTATTTTCCCATACAGAAGAGGGATTACAGCTGCACCGCAGATAGCCATCACCATCATTGAAGAGCCTACCTTTGTAAACCGTCCGAGACCTTTAATTGCCAGTGGCCAGATTGAAGGCCACATAAGCGAATTTGCCAGTCCGAACAGGGCAATGAACATTACCGAAGTAAATCCTCTAGTCATCAGGGCAATAAAAGCAAACATAATTCCCAGAACCGAAGAAATGACAAGGGCCTGTTTCTGTGAGAAATATTTCGGAATCCCGACAATACCTATTACATATCCGACCAGCATCGCGAATATTGTAAAAGATGAAAAGAACCTTGCAGTAGAAATGGGTATATTCAGGTAAACTCCATAACTTATTATAGTGTTCCCTGCTATTACCTCAACACCGGTGTAAAGAAAGATTGCCAGAACACCCAGCAGCAAATGAGGAAACTGAAAAATACTTGTCTTTGCAAGGCTCCCTTCATCTGATATAGCATTTTCTTCTTCAGAATTGATATCGGGGAGATGTGAGAAATAAAGAAAAACAGCAAGAATTACCAGAGAGATCATTATAAGCAGATAAGGAACGATTACCCTTGATGCCAGAGCCGTTAGCTCAAGATCTTTCTGCTGTGGGGTCATTGAAGTAATTTTTGTAACTATCTCATCAGCGCCCTGAAGGGCAATGAATCCCAGAAGGGCCGGTGCGATCACACCCGCTATCCCATTACATATACCCATAATGCTAATTCGTTTTGCGGCGCTTTCAATTGGTCCTATTATCGTGACATAGGGATTAGATGCAGTCTGTAACAGAGCCATGCCTGCTCCCTGAATAAATAAACCCGTCAGGAACAATCCGTATGTCCTGGTCAATGCTGCAGGGACAAATATTAATGATCCCACAGCCATTACAAGCAATCCAATCGTCATCCCTTTCTTGTAACCTGTATGTTCGAGTAACCACCCTGAAGGTACCGACATGAAGAAATATGCTATATAGAATGAGAAGGCAACAAGATATGACTGGAAATTATTAAGCTCACAGGCAATTTTCAGATATGGGACAAGGACTGCACTAAGCCATGTAATAAATCCGAAAATGAAAAACAAGGTACCGATTATAACAATCGGACTTGAAATCCTCCTGTAGATTTCTTTCAACTTTCTCATGTGTTAAGTTAAGTTTATTGTCAGTGTCTTGCAGATGATCCTTCCAAATATTTATTACCGCTGCATAATCCGGGTGTCATTATCTGGTAATCAGTTCACCGGGCAAGTTTTTCAATTGTGCCGAGGATAATTTCCTCAACACCCTCCGGGAAAGTATTTGGCATTCCATACCAGAAGAATGAACCCAGTCCTTCATAATTCTTCGCCCTGATATGTAATGTTGAAGGAAGGTAACTTGATACATCATTTGTATATCCTGCAACTGAAATAAGTTTACCGGGCCACATATTCTTTACACCCAGGCCATATGGTGTTGTTGTTTCTCTTGAGAAACCTGCAAGTTTCCAGTTTCCAATGTTAAGAGTATGATAATATACCGGCATTACTTTGGGCATAGTACCTTCATCAAGATATTTAAGCATCAGATTACTCCACTTAACATCTCTTTCGGCACTGATATCACCTTCTTTATCGATATTATCCGCTCTCAGTTTCAGGATATCTGCTCTTGACCATGGCATAACCGGAATATTGATCGTATCGAGGAAAAATGACATTGCTCCCGTGATTTCTTCCATAGGCTTGTTTAATACTGAAATGACTTCATTTGCCAGTTTTTCCCCGCTGATATATTCTCCGTTATCTCTTGGATTTATATCTCCGGCTGTTCCCTGGAGGAAAATTGAATTTTCCGTATCTGTTCTCTCCTCAACCAGTTTACGTGCAACTCCCGGATAATTTGCACTAATAGTATAATGTAATGTCCCTGCAGTGCTGAATACCGGATGGCAGGCAGCAAGAAAAAGATAGTTCTCAGTATTGTCAGCGTATTTTACTTTCAATACATCGACATCACTGTCATTGAGCTCCGGATGATCCTTAAGGCTTCTGTTATAGCCAATATCCGTCTTCCCCCTTCCGAAATAAAGCCTGGCCGGTTTTTCACTGGAAATTGCTTCATCAACCGATCTCAGTATGCCTTCCCTGACCACTGAATAGAGGAATAAGCTGTCAGGCAACTGGTTTGGAGGCTGCCATGTAAGCCAGTTCTGTGATACCGGAGCAAAATGTGTATGTGTAGAATTAATAAAAACTGCAGCTGCAGGTATTTTGTGTTTCTGATATATTTCCTTTTTTACAAGTCCTGCAAATGTATCATTGATACCACATACATCCAGGGATACGATCAGAATTGTATTATTACCGCTTGTCACAGCCATTGTTCTTGCTGTAAGATTACCTTCAGACCGGTGTTCTCCTTCATAAAGATTATCATCCTGATCAATTCCGTACAGTAAACCGCCAGCTATTGAGATCAGCTTAATATTTTCCCTGATCGTAAGATTGTTCCTGTAAGCGGCCTTAAGCCAGTAAGCATCCTTTTTTTCAGGCTGACACCTGTGTACTTCCCCGTTTCCTGTAAGAGCATACAGATGACGATTGTTTGCGGCAAGACAGACTATATTGTTGAGAGGAGGGAGCTTTGACCAGCTCTTTTTAAGTGATGAAACCGGTGACCTCCATATTTCTCCCCGGTTGTTTGCAATATAAATATTATTCCTGTAAACAGTTATGCTGTTCACCGATCTGTCAACCGATGTTACCTTTTTCCACTTAATACTTTGTTCATCTGACTGAAGCAATTCCCCGTTATTGTTAACAGCATAAAGCTTACCGCCTGATGGAACTAATGTGCTAATTCCTGACGCATTGCCTGCTTTTCTCCAGTTACCCGTTTCAGAAAGTTTCCTCCATAGAATTTCTCCGTTACTGATAATATATAATTTATCATCACTGCCGCAAAGTGTGCTTACCCCGGATAATGATTCAAGGTTCTTCCACTGCAAAGTGAAACGGCCATCTCTTGGACCGCCATAACCACCCAGATGGAGTGATATATTAGCCTGATCCGGTTCTAAACTGACTGTCGAAGTACCAGCCCTGTACTCCTGTGCACCCAGTGAAAAAGGAATTACACTAATTGCCAGAAGAAATGATTTATAAACAGATGTCATTTTATGATATATTTTTTAATTATTTACTCTTAAGAGTCATTTCCGGGTACCTATGCCAATATCCGCAAGAACCGTTATGACTGCATTTTTTACCTTTTGCTCTACATTTTCTTTCAGGGGCGCAGGAAATCCTTTATATATCATGCTGCTGTTCGGCTCGTATCCGCCTTCATTAAGTATCCTGACCGTCGGTATATAAAGCATGACTTCATTACTGTAACCTGCAATAAATAAATTCTGATCAGGATATTCATTTTTTATAAATAGTGCATAATCCACAACAACTTCACCTCCCAATCCGACAAAGGTGAGGTCGTTTCCGAAACGTACAGCCTGCACGGGATACTGAATCCTGCTCATATCCCATCCTTTGTTGTATGCTTCCAATATCGCTCTTGCACGCTTCTGCCGGTATTTGTCCTGATTAAGTATTTCTTCCCTGTAAAATTCAATATCAGCTGGCTGAAATTCCAGATCTATCACCCTGAATCCCGAACGTATGGGATCATCAACCTTTTTCATCTCACCTGCCAGTACTCCGCTTACTGCTTCTGCAATAGTGAGGCCATGCTGCTGTGCATGAGCAATTGTACCCCTGGGTGATGGATCGATATCTGCACCACAACCCTGGAAAAACAATGCAGTAATTCCATCATATTTTTTTTCAATCTCTATCTGTGCAAAGCCGGCATAATCTCCGCAAATCTCATAGTTGCTCCCGGTCAGTGTGGTATTGTGGCAGGCGTATCCGAACAATACCGCCCTGAGCTTACCATCAGTTGCTGATATTGAGAGTACCGGAACATCATGATCCTCCGGACGGATCTTAATCGATTCATCACGTCTGTTCTTTCCGAAGGTTGCATTACCGTGACCCGAAGACAATTTTGCCGGTTTCAGATCGCTCCATGCATTACACACAAGCTCAAAAATGTCATCTGTAAGATTCTGAGCATACATTGCCACAGTCTTGAGTTCTTCCGGAGTGAATTCAAAATATGATGGCAGGATAACCGGACCTGAATGATTATGGGAACAGGTAAGCATCAGCTCCGATCTCTGAATCCCGAATTTACCAATGATCCTCTCAGCCACATCCTCTGAAATCTGGTGGGATATTGATATCAGATCGGTTGTAACAATAACAAAATGGCCCCCTTTTGAGTCTTCAATTACGATTGCCTTTGCCCAGATATCGTGAATCACACCTGTTGCAGGTTTTGTCCGGGCTGCATAACCACCCATCCATATTGATACCGGATCTGGTGTTATTGCTTTCCTTGCAATTCCGGCTTTTATCCCGGTTCCGGAAAGACCTGAAGAGACTATTAAAAAGACAAAGATCAGAGATAAATGCTTCATTTACAGGAAGAATTACTTATGACCGGAATCCGACTGAACAAAATGATCCGGATTGACTGATTACCGGCATTAATCTTTAGCGTTTAAGTTTTTCAAGGTTGCTCATAATTGCTTCATTTACCGTAGCCGGGAACGGTATTGCACCATACCATAAAAAGGAATCAAGTCCCTCATAATTACGTTTCTGAACATGAAGGCTTGTCGGCAGATAACTTGATACATCGTTGCTGTAACCTGCAACTGATACGATCCGGCCGGGGAACATTTCTTTAACGGCAATGGAATATTCGGAGGTGGTTTCTCTTGAAAATCCTACAAGCTTCCAGTTACCGATATTAATTGTATGAACATAAACCGGACTTGATACAGGAAGTGTACCCTTATCATAATGGGCCATAATCAGATCAGCGTAGTTAACATTCTTAATTGCCCCGATGTCTTTAGTTTTGTCAATACTCCGTGATTTGAAATCTGTAAGCTCTTCTCTGGTCATCGGTGTTACATTTATATTTATGGTATCAAGAAAAAAGGTTACAGGACCGGTTATTACCTCCATCGGGCGGTTTAAAACCGAAATGACTTCATTAGAAAGCTTCTCTCCTGTTATGTACTGACCATTATCCCGGGGATTAATATCGCCGGCAGTACCCTGCAGAAAAACAGAATTCTTTGTATTGGTCCTTTCCTCAACCAGTTTTCGGGCAACACCAGGATAATTAGCACTAAGGGTATAGTGTAATTTACCCGCTGTACTGAAGACCGGATGACATGAAGCAAGAAAAACATAGCTTTCCAGCTTGTTATCATATCTGACTTTCAGTACATCAACAGAATTATCATACAATTCTGGATGATCGTTCAGACTCCTGTTGTAACCAATATCTGTCTTTCCCCTCCCGAAATAAAGCTTTGCCGGAGAAAATGATGCAAGGGCTTTATCAACTGCACTCAAGATGCCATTTTTTACAATAGTGTAAAGATATGTCTGGTTCGGATGATGATTATATTCCATCCAAGTAGGCCAGTCCATAACAACAGGAGCAAAATGTGTATGGCTTAAGTTCATAAGTACAGCAGATGGCTCTATATTATGTTTCTTTTGAATCTCATCCTTAAGCATTCCCAGATATTTATCCGTAAGGCTTACAAGATCTATGCTTACAATTACAGCTGTTTTACCCCTGTCTTTTATTGCAATAGCCCTGGCTGTAAGATTACCTTCCGATCTGTGATCGCCTTCAAAAAGAATGTTTTCTTTACTGACACCGAAAATTCCGCTGCCAGCTATGGCAATATGTCTGATATCTTCCTTAATTGTAATGTTATTCCTGTAAGCGATCTTCGTCCAGTCCGGTGTATTGCCCGAAGCTTTGCATTTATAAATAATCCCTTCACCTGTAAGGGCATACAGATCATTTCTGAGACTGGCAAGACTGATAATATTTCTGATTGTACCCCTCGATTTCCATTCATGCTGATCATCAGCAAGGTCGGCTATAAAAATTTCACCCTCAGTATTTCCTGCATAGATTTTGTTTCCCGTAACAGCAATACTTGTCACAGATTTGTCAGCTGATGCCAGTCTGATCCATTTTATTTTTTTTGCATCCGAACCGAGAATATCCCTGTCTTCAGTCAAAACATATAACTTGTCATCTGCTCCTGCAACAGCAATAAAATTATCAGCTTTACCCAGAGATGTCCAGCCTGAGTTATCATCAGTGACTGATTTTGTCAATAATTCACTATTACTGATAATCAACAGCCTGTCACCTGTTCCTCCAAATGAAACAATATCAGATAGTATTTCTTTCTTCTTCCAGTGAAGACTGAACCTGCCTTCCATAGGTGCTGCATAACCGCTAAAAGCCAAAGAGATAAGTGACCTGTCAGGCTCGAGGCTGCTTTGACCTGTACCAACCATATAGGACGTCTGACCATCTGAAAGCTCTGGAAAAATGATTATTAAGATAAATCCTAAGTATATCTTCTTCATGATTAATTAATTTCATTTTGATTTAAGAGAAAACAATAATTACTATCCAAATGTTCACAATTCAGAGCAGGACTCATTTATCACCTCACTTAAGAAAGTCCTGTCAGTTTAAGAAATAATTATTGTCCTCTCTTTATTTATGGCTGTAAGGGGATTTATGATTTCATTATTTCGCCGGCATTCTTCTGTATTTTGGCTACTGCTTCAGCAATCTGTTCCATATCCGTTTTCGGACCGAGGAGCATTGTCTGGCCAAACCAGATAGCCGTGTCGGTAAGCTTATCATTCTCAGGGCACTGGTTACGCTCAAGCCACTGATTCATATATTTTTCACCATATATAGCCAGGTAATGTTTGTTTTTGGCAAGGTCGGTAACATATTTGTCCTTGTTCATCTTCCCGTATCCTTTTCCGCATGGAATACCTTCGCGGTTCATTGCTTCAATGAATTTTTCAATTTTCAGTCCACCGAATTTTTCGGAATCATACCTGAACATATAAAGATGGTATGCGCTTTTTGTCACACCCTTATATAGTTTTGCGGGATAGATCCCCGGTATCCTGTTCAGCATTTTTGTCAGGTAATCTGCATTTGCTGAGCGGGTATTTGATTGTTCAATAACGCGGCTCATCTGTGCCAGCAGTATCCCTGCCTGAAATTCAGTTAGGCGAAGGTTTGTACCCCTAGTCCCTTTGCCAGGTTCAAGGCTGGCTGAATTTGCACCCTGCCCCTGGTGATGGAATGCATAACAATCCCGGATGAAGTTTTCGTCATTTGAGATAATTGCCCCGCCTTCTCCGGCATTAAGGTTTTTGCTTCCCTGGAAGCTGAAGCCGCCAGCCAGACCATAATTACCGACACATTTACCTTTCCACTCTGCAAGGTGTGCCTGACAGGCATCCTCGATAACAGGGATCTTATGTTTTCCGGCAATTGCAATTATGGAATCAAGGTCAGCAGGAGAACCTCCGATATGGACCGGCATTATCACCCTGGTCCTGTCTGTGATCTGAGCTTCAATTTTTGAAGGATCTATCTGGAATGTTTCAAGATCTGTATCCACGAAAACAGGCAGTGCATAATGCAGTACGACAACATTGTAAGTTGCGATAAATGTATATGGAGGTATTATCACCTCATCACCCGGCCCTATATTAAGAGCTCCCAGCATAGTATATAATGCGGCTGTTCCGCTCGATACGCCCAGAGCGCCTTTTGCTCCGAAGAGTTTCTTATATTCTTCTTCAAATCTGGAAGCGGTTTTTGCACCAAGCCTGCACCACTGACCACTGTTTAAGACCTTAAGCAGCTCATCCTGTTCAATCTGACCAACCAGCGGCCATCCGCTCCACTTTCCTGTAAAAGCTTTGGGTCCGCCAAGTATTGCAGGTTTCTCAGCTGCACCTGCTGTACTGCAGGCAATAACAGGCGCTCCAAGCGTTAATCCGGCGCCAACTACTGTTGCTGTACTTATAAATTCTCTGCGATTGATTTCTTTTTTCATGATTTTTTGTTTTAAAAATAGAGGTTGCCGGTAACAATTAAAAGTATTTCTCAATATTTCGTATTACCTGGCAACCTCAGTTACAAGTTCACATATTTACCCCTAATTTGTGAAAGTCGAACTGTAATTATAAAGATTGCCTGCTGCGTTTGACCGCGCCAGAGCACGGAAATAATACTTCTTCCCCTGAGTAAGACCTGTGATTGTAATGGTCCTGGTCCCGGATGTAAGGCTTTCAGAGGTGACATTTTGTTCAACAATCTTACCACCCGCAAAAGTCGTGACGTTGGGATTACTGTATGTGCTTGCCACAACACCTATCCTGTCAAGGGTTTCGTTCGAATGAACCTTCTCATATTCAACATTTATTGTTGCAGTTCCATTCTGGAATGAAACAAGATTGGCTTCAAGTCTGACATTTGGAAGGACCTTGATATCAAGCTCGGTATTTCCTGATATTGTTATATCGATCGTATCCACTGTCATTCTGAATGGACCGACAGCCCAGACCCTGTATTCTCCGTCAAATAAGGTAGCATTTATGAAATGACCATCAGGATATGATGTACTGAGTATAGGCTGTTTTGAATTACCTTCGAAGATCTGTATAATGGTTCCGCTGTTTACACCACCATTCTGGACCATTTCATTGGTCACATTATCAACAACATTACCCGACAGCCTGGCATTAGGCAGATCATAGTTGTCAATCGAACAACTTACGAAAGACAACAAAAACAATGCATAGAAAATATTTTTCATTTTACTCCTATTTTTTGAATAGATTACCATCCAGGATTATTTATAATATTTTTATTCGTGGATATATAACCTGAGAGATTACTGTAGTAATCCTTCTCCTCCCACGTTCTGGCCAGTCCGTTATCGATAGGCGCTCCTTCTTTCTTAACATAAATCCATTTATAGATACCAGCGCCATAGAATTTCATATATGGCCATAATCCATGAACATATGTGCTTCTGAAGAGATCTGTACCGATTCTCCATCTCCTTATATCCCAGAATCTTTTGTCTTCAAACGCCAGTTCAACCTTTCTTTCATGCCTTATTTTTTCACGGGTTAGATCAGAAGCCTCAAGAAGCTTAATTCCTGCCCTGTCCCTGATCTGGTTTATTGCATTCAGAGCTCCTGTCAGATCTGAATTACTTTCGAACGCAGCTTCGGCATAATTCAAAAGTATCTCGGCATATCTGAAGTCTATATAGTTCTGATCCGAAGTATTTTCTGCAACAATTGTTGTCATATTCAGGTATTTCTTATTGTAAAGCCCTGTTTTTCCAACATCACCCAGTGTATGCGGCCCGTCGCGGCCAACCTGGCCTCTTGAAGGATCGGGAGGGAACGGAGAACCCTGAGATTCATAGAGTGTCCCGTCAGCATCATAAATACCGCGGTATATCTGAACAGGCCTGCCAATATATGGGTGTTCCGGATACATATATGTTCCGAAGAAGCGCGGATCTTTATTGGCAAAGATGTCAACCGGTTGATCATATTCAACACCATCAATAATGAGTTTTCCGGGTGTTCCGTCAACATATTCATACTCTTCAACCATTTCAAGTGTCGGGGTAAGAGCGTTACCGCAACAACCCGGTTTGAAACTCTGTGGATAGTTGTGATTATCATATCCATGTTGCTTGTCGGGTCTTGTATAAGCCTTCTGAAAAATAACCTCAGTGTTATTCTCTTCGGCAAAAATGAGCCTGTAATTTTCGGCCGGATCCCCTGCATCTGAAGCCGGATCATAAGCTTTTGTATAGAGCTTGAAGCGGCCATCATCCATAAGTGCTTTTGCCGCAGACATGGAAGCATTAAAGTATGTATTTGCTTTTGAAGCCGCTATACCTACAAGTCCATTAAGCTGAACTGTTCCGAACTTTGCAATTGAACCTGCATAAAGAGCTGCTCTAGATTTTAATGCCATCGCGGTCAGCTTGACTGCCCTGTTGGAATTTGAAGCATCCCGTGTAGCAGGAAGACCTGCTGCCGCAGCATCAAGCTCGGAAAGTATGAAATCGTAAGTCTGTTCCTCAGTACTTCTGGGTGTCAGAATTTCTTCTATTGCTCCCTCAAAAGTCTGTACTTTATCTATTAAAGGCATACCACCGTATTTCTTGACAAGATCAAAATAATAATATGCCCGTAAAAAACGAGCTTCCGCGATTAGTTCGGTTTTCCTCTGTTCAGTTATTAGGGCTTCAGGGATCTTTTCAATGAAATAGTTCGCCCTCCTTATCCAGGTGTACATACCTGTATTCAAAGCAAGGGCCTGAGCACCATAGTTATTTACGATCGTAACTCCTGCATAAGGATGAGACGATTCATCGGTCATATGAGCTTCATAAATATAACTGTTCCTGCCGAATCCTATAGGAATTGCATCATACAATGAAATAAGATAAATATCCACCAGCTTGTCTGATGACCACACATCAGTTTCTGAAATCATGTTGAGTGGTTGCCTGTCCAATATGTCTTCAATACAACCTGACAAGATGGTCAGTATCAAAAACGCTGTTATTACTTTTGTTTTCATTTTCTGTCAGTTAAAACGTTAGACTAATTCCCAAATCGTATACTTTCTGCTGAGGATACAGTGACAGACGTCCGTTCGGGGTTTCCGGATCCATATACTCAAGACCGGTAATTGTTATAAGGTTCTGACCACTCAGTGAGAACATAACTCTTTCGATACCATTCCTCTTCAGAAAATCACTTTTCAGCTCGTAGCTGATGTTCATAGACTTCAACCTAAGGTAAGATGAATTCTTTAGCCAGAAAGATGAAAACTGACGGTTATTAGGATTCCCGTCATTAATAGTTGTGGGATATCTACCAGGTATCCACTCAGAAGTAGGATCGAACGGATCGGCATGATGCCATCTATCCATGAAATAAGCATATGTGTTCATTGCATTGGCAAACGGCTGAACAAGGAAATGTTGCATTTCTACAACGAAGTTTGCAGAACCCTGCCAGTTCATTGACACAAGGAAGTTCTTCCACCCGCCATTCATCCCTAGACCATAGTTTAATTCAGGCATTGTCCCTCTTCCAAGTGGCTGATGGTCCTGAGTATTAATTACCCCGTCACCGTTGAAATCTTCGAATTTTATATCGCCCGGTCTGAGTGTTGAGTTCTGTTTACCATCCTGTACCGGAGAATTATTCAGGTCTTCAACTGACTGGAACTGTCCTATGGCCTTCAGGCCCATATACCTGTTTTTCCAGCGGTCTTCAGAGTTATTTCTCCAGCTGTCATATTGTGAAGTAAACTCTCTCTGCTCGATATGTGTCCATTTTGATTTAGTAAATGAAGCATTCCCCTGAACACTATATCTGAAATCGCTTATCTGGTTGTTATGTCTGACAACAATCTCAAAACCTTTTGTATTATCTGAGTTCAGGTTTTCACTTGGAAGTGTTGCTCCAAATGTTGATGGAAGCTGAAGTGCCCTTGTTGCTAACAGGCCTTCCCGGTTGCGGTTGAAAATGTCAATTTCGAACTCAAGTAACTGCTTCCACATGCTGACGTCTACACCAATATTAAGGGTCTTGCTCGTCTCCCAGGTAATGAACGGATTGGGTGTACCGGAACTAACGAAACCATTTGAGACCACATTTCCACCTAAAACATAATTACCGCTTGGGTAGGTAAATCCGGTAAGGAACTGGAAATTACCTGTATTATCGCTACCGAGGGTTCCATAAGATGCTCTCAATTTCAGGTTATTGAAAATACTGAGGTTGTCTTTAAAGAAGCTTTCCTCGGAAATCCTCCATCCTGCAGAAAATCCTGAAAAATAACCCCATCTTCTATCAGGTGGAAATTTGGCTGAACCGTCATAACGGAAACTGTACTCAAGAAGGTACTTACCCGAAAAATCGTAATTAACACGTCCGACCAGTGATTGGCGGCCATTGTCAGATGCTCCTCCCGAATTACTTTTATTAAGATCCGGTCCGGCAAATATCTGGTCAATGGGAATAACATAATTGATCCTCGATGCGCCAAAGTTGGATGCAACATATTCATATTCCTCATAAAGCAGAAGCGCTGATACATTGTGTACATCTGCAAATCTCCTGTCATATGCAAGAGATGCCTGAATACGTGCCGCCTGACTTCTCCATTCATTAAGAGTAAGGTTATTTGCTTCACGGGCACCAGTTTGTGTCGATACACCGGAAGTAGCATTATATGTGAACAGACCATACTGCTTCAGCCAGTGTTTCTGGTCTTCAAAGTAAAGGTCCATCGATCCTTTTAACCTTGCAGAAAGACCCTGTACAAACGGGATCTTGTAATTAACCGTTATTGCGCTTTCAAAGGTATATCTGTTGTTCTTGATATATCCTGTCAGATCACGGTCCAGATATGCCGACAGTCCATAATTGGTTGACGCGATCTTCCCGTCAGGAGTTCTGGGATTATAAATCGGCCACTGGTATTGCATCCACGAAGCCATTAGATATGAATCCTGTACGAGGTTATCACGGTCTTCCCTTCGTCCTCCAAGCTCGACAGAAAAATCAAGATTATCATTGATGCTTGCATCCACATTTGAACGGAAGTTATATCTGGTGAAATCCTGGTCACCTCCACTTACTGTATTCCACATCGCAGCCTGCTTCATTCCACCCAACAGAAAGAAATATTTCAACCTGTCCGTTCCACCTCTTACTGTAATGTTTGATGTTGACTGCGGAGCATAATCCCGGACAAAAACGTGATAGTAATCGACATCCGGATAATTCAAAGGATCTGAACCATTACGGAATTTTTCAATTTCTTCTGCTGAATAGACAGGCGCATTGCCTATATTGATGGCTGCTTCGTTCTTGAGTATTGCAAATTCTTCTGAATTCACAAATCTCGGATATCTTGTTACAGTCTGCCACCCATAGTTAGACTGTATATTTATGGTCGGTTTTCCCAAATTACCTTTCTTGGTTGTGACAAGAATAACCCCGTTTCCACCACTGACACCATACACAGCAGCGGAAGCTGCATCCTTAAGGATTGTAAAACTCTCTATTTCATTTGGATCAAGACGGGTAAAATCACGTCCGACAACACCATCAACAACAATCAATGCCTGGTCGAAACCACGGATTGAAAGGTTTACAGCATCATTTCCGGGCTGACCGCTTCTCTGTGTTGTAATAAGACCCGGAAGGTTACCATATAGCAGTGTTGATACGTTGGCAGTGGGTACAACCGCAAGCTTTTCCGAACTAACCGAAGCAACAGCACCAGTCAGATTGACCTTCTTCTGGGTACCATATCCAACTACAACCACTTCATCAAGAGCAGCTACCTGTTCAAGTAATGAGACAGATATATTCGTCTGAGAACCAACTGTTATAATCTGATTAACATATCCCAGGAATGAGAAGACAAGAACTGAATTCTCGCCGGGAACATTGATGGTATATCTTCCGTCAATGCCCGTCATAGTTCCGGTAGTCGTGCCCTGGACAACCACATTTACCCCGGGAAGGGGATCCCCGGTATTATTATCCGTAACAATACCCGAGACAGTTCTTTGCTGAATATCCACTGCATTCAGTATAAATTCATTAAGGGTAATTGCAAAAATCAGTAAGATAAATATTCTGATATTTGAATAAATAGAATTAGAAATCCTCCTTAAAAGGATTTGCTTTAAATTCATTTCTTTCATTTTTACATGTTTAAGTATTTTAATAACGCATATTCAGTTTTGATTGAATTTTAATTCAGCACGCCGGTGCATGATTAGAAAAAAGTCTGTTGTATAATCCTCCTGCCAGGATCTGAATTAAGCAACTTAATACATCTTCTGAATTGTTTCATAGGCATAGTGTTTTATTAAAGATTAAGTTTAGGGTTACATATACGCTTTCCTTATGCTAATTTGATTATAAAGCATATAACACCGACACTTCTTTTATCAGCATAATGTCATTTCAAAGTTATGCAGACAATAAAATAAGATTTGAATACAATGTTGTCATATAATGACACAATATTGTCCTGTTTTTAATTTTTTTTTAGAATTTAGGACCAGAAAAATCAAAAATATAGGACCTGAAAAGAGCTGGTTCCGGAATAATTATCGGGAATTCTGTGAGAATAAGAGAGATTCGTTACATGTGAAAGTTCCGATCCTTTACCTAATTGAATTTCAGCAATATTTTGAGGTGAGAAGCTGGTTCATTGTGGAGCATTTCAAAAGCTTTCTGCGCTTCTGACGGATGAAGTATATCGGAAACCAGTGCTTCGGGTTTCAGGGTACCTTTTTTCATATTTTCGATGGTCTCTGCAAATTCACCATGGGATACTCGTGAAGTAATTATCTTTCCTTCTTTCCAAATCAGTTCTTTCATCAGAACCGGAACGGGTTCATTTCCAAGACCAAGTGTACAGACTACACCTGCACCACGGATACTTTGAATACAACCCTGCAAAGGATTGACTTTCCCGGGTATTTCAACAAAATGTCCGACAGCTTCAAAGGCTAAATCAACTCCTTTTGCCCCTGTTATTTCCTTTATTCTATTTACAGGATCTTCCTTTGCTGCATTTATCGTATGGATATCCGGATATGCGCGGCGGGCCCGGGAAAGCCTCTCCTCAAGAATATCCACCATAATAAGTGTATTGGTTGTTTTGGTCCTGGCAGCCTGAAGGATACTCTGCCCCACTTTCCCGGCTCCCCATATAACAATGCTGTCATTATCCCTGACCCCTGCCCTCCTGCAGGCATGAAATCCTATCGAAAGGATCTCAACCAGCCCGGCATGAATATCAGAAATCTCCGGAGCAATTCTGTATAACATAGATTCCGGCACATTAATATATTCACCGAATCCGCCATTCATATCAACACCAATAAGCTTCAGTGAAGTACAGGCAGGATAATGTCCGATCTGACATGCCGGACAACGGCCGCACCAGATAATCGGATCGACTGCTACACGATCTCCGGTTTTATATGCTTTTACCCCCGCTCCGGTTTCAATAATAGTTCCGGCAAACTCATGCCCCGGAATAAACGGAACCCGGGTCCTGGGATGAAATTCTCCCAGAAAAATATGCTGATCCGTGCCACAAATCCCCGCGTATGAAACCCTGACAAGGACTTCGTCGTCTTTAATCTTGGGAATATCCATCTCCATCCAGCTAATCTTCCCGTACTCAGTCAGTACAGAAGCTTTCATCTTTTGCATTAAAATAATTTTTACTGTAATTAATATAAATTTATCAATATACTTAATCTATTGTATCCCATTGTATTAATTAGTGAAAAACTTCCAGTTTTCCGTTGCAGAAAAAACCTCATAAGAAAACTGCAAACAGACTGTACAGAGCAAAAAGTGCAATTGCTGATGCGCTTATGATAAAAATTATATTATACAATTTCCCTGCCTTCAGATTGGGTACTGTTTGTTTGTATTTATAGTTTAATGAAACATAAACCACGATCAAAAGCATTATGCTTGTCGCAGTTCCTCCGATTGTGACCATGAGCACCGGCAGTTTGACAAGGAGAAACATTATTGTCCATAAGGCCGGGAAAAACCAGGCGAGGAATGTAATTGTCCGTTTTCTTTGCGCCAGATCATTAAATCTGATCCATCCGATCTGTCCGAAAATATCTGAAAATATCCTTGTCCATGCTGCAAGAGCTGCAAACAGAGTTGAATAAAGAACAACAATTGCTCCGGCCATGAAATATGATTTAGCCCAGGGCCCGAGAGACCGGGTGTACATTGTAGAAAGGCTTTCAATCATGCTGTAACCTTCGGGGATATTCTGAGTATTATGCAATACAGAAGCGCCCAGAAGGTAAAATGCAATTGTCACAATAGTATAGATGACCATCGAAATAAATGCATCAAGATACATGATCTTTATCCAGCCTCGAGCCCTTTTTCTCCATTCTTCAGAATTGTCATTAGGCCCGGTATATCTGGCATATCCTTTTTCAAGGCACCAGTAATGATATGCAACAATTTCATCTCCGCCCACCCCGGTCAGTCCGAATGCAGCAATTGTGATAGCCATTGCATCGGGTGAAAATCTGAATTTCAATCCCTCAAGGATGTTTCCGGGGTGAATTGCATATGGAGTGAAGTGAAGGAAATACAAAGATGTAAGGGTGAACAATGTAAAAAGGAACATCATTATTATGGATATCTGCTGAATTGATTTGTAGTATCCGCCTGATACGAGGACTGCCACAGTACCAGCTGTAAAAACTGTAAAAACAGGGATCTTTATCTGCGGGAACCACATATTAAGGGTCAGAGCAACTCCACCGAGTACACCTCCAACCTGAAGTGGTTTTACAATCCATAATAAGAACCACATCCATATTGTCCAGTTAGTCCCTCTGATCCTTAATCCGGGAAGATCATTGAATGTTTTCATCACAGTCTTTCCATGACAAATCGCATTCTTTCCAAATTCAAGCTGAATTGCCACCTTGATAACACAACTGAGTAAAAGGATCCATAAAGCAACAAAACCTGCCTTTGCACCGAGAGTTGTGGTAGCTATCAGTTCACCTGATCCTACTATTGAGGCTGTCAGTATAAAACCCGGACCAAGGAATTTGATTTTGCGGAAAAAACCTGAAGGAGGTTCCTTTACCGCATCATAAGTCAGCTTATATGGATCTGAATTGGCTGTAATCACTCTGCAGGCAGATATCTGTAATCATAATCGGCCGATAAGATAAATATTTATAGCCAATACACAAAAAAGGTCTCATTAATAGTTTCCGTATTCCTGAACCATTTCAAATAATATATCCACATTTTCAGGAGGAGTATGAGGCGAAATTGTACAGGCAGTACTTAAAATAAAACCCCTGGCTTTCATTCCGGTTTCAAGACATTTTCTGACCTCTTTCCGGATCTGTCCGGCAGTTCCCTTTAAAAGAATATTGACCGGATCAATATTTCCTTTGATAAATGCTCTGTTACCTATACGCTTTACTGCATCTTCGAGACTGACATTACCCAGGGGGGGAGGATCAAGACATTCCAGACCATTAAATCCGACATCTATAATACTTTCGAGCCGGTCATCAATTGATCCGCATGTATGACAATAACACGGAACATCACCTGCTATACAAACATCTGTAATTATTTTTTGTGCAGGCGCAATGATCTGTTCATAAGTCTCAAGGGAAATGAAATTCTGCCCGGAGTAAGGTGCTGAAGCGCAAATAGCATCAACACCGGCATCAATAAGCTCCTGAACATGAAAGGAAATTGCCCTGGCAAACCTCAATAGTATCTCCTTACATTTGTCAGGATGCGTAAGCAAAGCCACCATCGCGCCTTCCAGGCCCAGAAGATCTATCAGATAATCTTCAGGCGAATAAAACTGTCCATGAACCGAAAATTCAGGACCCATTATTTTTCTGGCCTCTCTTATTTCATTTACACGTCTGCCGGATGATTCATTTAAATGCATCCGTAAATGGGTGGATACAGGATGATATTTTATCTTTTCAGGTATAGTGTCAGGATCAAATTCATCAATATCCGTTTCCGGAATAACTTTAAAATGGTAACGTGGTAATTCGTCCCTTAAAAATGTACAGGAATCCCCGTCAGTGAAAGTGATGACAGTCCCTTCATTACTTTCACTGCAGATGGCAGTAATGTTGCCGTGATTTAAAGGCAACAGACCTGCTCCCGGTATTTTAACACCGTCGAAGTGAAATCTGTTACTGACGTTACAAAAGGCCTCAGGGTAACTGTTGTGGTGATTGTGCCACATGTCAACCGGGTCAATCACAGGATTCTGAACCAGAACAAATCCCCATGAAGGGGCGGCCATCAGTGGCACCCGCACCGGGGTCTGTAACCTCATTGCCCTTGATAAAAGCTCCCGCGAGTTCATTTTCACATCTTCTGAAACAAACTCTTAATTAAGAATACTTCTTTAAAATATCTGGCTTCAGATTTATCCTGATCAATATATAGCAAATCATTTATCTGATGTTACTTCCACCACACAAAGATCTCCGGGAGCAAGCGTCAGTTCAACATTTATTTCTTTTTCTGTATAAGAACCCAGCTCTTTTCTTCCTTTATCATCAATTATGAAAATCTTTCCCGAAGCCGGCAGATCATATTCATCCGCATTAAACCCGAGCTTAACCGGGACCTGTTTATCACTGATGCTTGCAAGGGCTATGCCCAGATTCTTGTCTTCTGACTGCCAGGTACCTGAATAAACAAGCGGGAAGGTACCGCGGAAAGAGGTAACACTGTTCCCTGTCTTACCAGCATAGATAGATAACCTTGATATGTCCATTTCCTCAAAAGGTGTTTCGAAATCCGGGCTTTTCAAAAATTTACCGTACAACAGATATTTCAGTGCGTTATTTCTGGTTCGTGCCAGATCGAGCAGAAAATCAATCTCTCCCTTCCTCTGGGTGGCAAGCTTAGCCTGGTAATTTGCTATTGTCGGTTGCATTCCCCAGACGAATGACCTTGCCTGTTCCATCAGGAATTGTTTGATGAACTTTTTATCAAGCATCTCAAGCGGATTTTTTGGTGCATATTCAGCCGGCCACAGCTCATCATACGGAGGAACAAGCAATGATGAATAGTTGCCGTATGTTATCGAATACTCATGATAAACAGCCTGGAAGAAGGGTATTGTTTCCCACTGGTTCAGTCCTGCATACCTCTCTTTGCTCACCGCCAGGGTCAGCATCAGATCGAGGTGAGGCAGCCATGCTTCGCCGCAACCTTCCCCTGCAAGTATCATCTGTTTTTCCTGTGGAATTTTTGAACGGATCTGATCCGTGAGCTTCCCGAAGTTTTCAAGCCAGTACTTACCCGGGCCTACGGGGTGACCATGGTCAGGATCGTAACATAACAGAGCAGAACAGGCCTGATCCATATAGACTCCGTCAACTGTATAAGTATTTACAGCGCTGTCACATAATGATGCATATTTGTCCTTCCAGAACTGAGTCCCCATACACATTGATGCAGTACCCTTATTGCTGAATATATTATAGACGTGAGTGTTTATTTTTCCGTCAGCATTCATAACAGCATGCTCAATTGCATTTTCTTTTGTCCAGCTTTCCGTGGTTGTACCCCACAGGCGCTGATTCATGTAAACAATTGATCTTATTCCTTCCTTATGAGCTTTATCCACTGCTGACAGGAATGATTTTTTCCCTTCCCGTGGCGGGACATATTCGGGGAAACCGTCGTCATATGAACAACCGTGCCACCAGTGCCAGAAGACATTCACGGGCAGGCCGAGCCTTTGTTTTATATCTGCGGCCGGAACGAGAACGTTATCTGATTTGCTCCTGTTCCAGACCCACAGGGCTGTATTTTCCAGCCACTCCGGCGTCAGATTCCTCTTAATCCTGCTTTCCCTTGCCCAGCGCTGTTTTGAACCCCAATCCCTGTATATACCTGCAGCAGTGATCCAGTCACCCTTGAAAGCTCCAATTACCCCGGAATATGGAGTTGAATAACTGGCCGATGAAGGATCAAGCGCAGGCAGATTATGCATCTTGTAAACAAGAGTATTCAATGTATCAAGGGAAAAGGAGAAGTTTTTAATATATGACAGGGAGTCATTTGATGCAGCATAGAAACCACACTTTTCAGGATCATACAATGCAAGACACTGAAATGAAAGTCCGGGATATATCCATTCATATTTCCTTATCCTGCTTTTAATTGCTGCCAGGTTTTTCCTGGGATCTTTCATAATCTGTCCCATCCACTGGGGTACTGCGAGATATTCAGTACCTCCCTCCTTAAGCCCTGCAATCCTGGGAAATATAACTTGTTTAAGCAGCTTTCCTTCATAGTTTCTGACCGAAATATCCCAGTATGATAATGCCTTGTCCTTATCAAGTGATACCTTTGCCTCCACCTCAAGCCTGCTGATCCCCGGGTCATTGAATTTTTTCCATTTCAGAACGATTGTTGCCTGATCAGTTTTTGAAAATCTGAACTTAGCAGCACTGCTGAAATCAATTAATTCACTGACCCCGTCTTTTGTGAATTCAATTTCCCAGGGTGAACCCGTCACTGACGTGGCATCAAACCAGTCATGGGAATTTTGAATATCCCTGAACAAGGACAGAGAACCGTTGTTTTTATCAAATCCAAGAGCGATCTTCCCGTTATCAATGATGATATTAGTGTTATCGCCATTATTCTTACTGCAAGATGAAGTAATAATTGTAAAACAGAAAAGCAGTAAATAGCAAAACCACAGATTTAGTTTTTTCATTTTCACATATTTAATTATTCCTAAGACTTTTTATTACTAATATATTATTCTGTTCTCCTGTAAGATCACAAGGGATCAATTCTCAGGACCATAGTTGATTTTGAGTTCATATCAATCCTGATAATATCTGTTCTGCGGGATAGTGTTTTATTACTGACAGCATCTGTGATTTTCGCCATGAAGGGAAGGCTTATTGTCCGGGGACCTCCGGCAACAGCATGGATACAGATCCAGTTCCTGCCGGCGTAGAGAACATCACCTGCATCCGAGTAAATATGAACGCCTGCATTTCCGAAAACATTCCGGAGTTGTGAGTCGGTCCAGGATATTTTATCTTTGATGAACACCTTCTCCCCTGCTCCATCAATACTTGTGCCATCACCGTTAGTCGTTATAACTGTAATGCCTTTCTGCTGCCATTTTATGACCTGGTCTGATTCATCATCTGTCATGGCCGGAAATCCAAGAAGCCAGATCACCTTATACTTATCCGGGGGTATGTTTTTAATATCTGTCCTGAGGTAAAGGTCATAAGGTGCACCGGTTTTCCCAAGAGGATAACGGTTTGACAGGATCTGCTCTGTAAGAGGCCCGTAAGCGGCATCCAGGAAACAGAGTTCCTCATCACATATGATGCCTACCTCCGGGTGCATTTTCTCTCCGTCATCCTGAGGGAAGGATGAATACATATCTTTTGATCTTTCGAGAACATCCAACAGCCGGGGATCACTGAACCAGCCACCCCACATGTCGAACCACCATCCTCCATAACCGTAACTTAGCATACGTCCTGCATTTTTCCAGAGAAAGGAAACGGAAGTTTCCATATCTTCAGGCCCCAGCCATACCCCGCTTTCATACTGCCGTGCCGGCGCAATTCCGGGAGCCCTGTCTTTAAGCAATGTAGTAATACTGGTTCTTGTATCATTTTCAGCCAGCCATAGCTTCCCATGCAACTGTACTGATTTGATTGCCACCATAGGAGGCCAGTCTTCGCCAATTACACGGTTATATGTATTCGGGCTTGACAAATAGTCCAGATCCTTGCATTCAAGCAGCTTAGACAATGCTCCATGCCCCATCCGGGGATCTGTAACATAATAATGATAGCCATAAAATGCGCCTGTTAGTAATGTCCCTGAACTGGTTTCTTTAACTATTCCGCAGAAATATTCTATGTTATCCACAAGTGTTTCCGAATGAAAACGGTATGTATCAATTATCTTCTGTTCTTTAACAGCGTCCCTCCACCTGTTTACTGCCGGTTCATTTATATTACCCGGCAATGCGCCGGTGAATGTTACATTGTCATCCTTCCATGAATTTCGTAATGCCTCTATATCTCCGTTATATTTTTTAATCAGCCATTTACGGAATGCTTCGGCCCTTGCAGGATTAACGTCATTACGTTGTGCCGGATGGTAGAACCACTCTTCTGTACCTCCGGCTGCAACATGAATACCAATCAGATATTCAGCCCATTCCGAACTTAATAACCATTTTGTACAGTCTCCAAGGGCTTTGCCAGTCGCCTCCCTCCATTTATCAGAAGAAAAACATTGCCTGAAAGTTGTTCCATCGGGCAACTGACTGCAAGCTTCAGGATGCATTTTTTCCCACCATAGAGGAGGATCAAGATATAAACGGATAATGATCTTTGCCTGCGGGTCGGCCTGGACGATTTTTTCAAAATCTTTTACAATACCGGAAAAATCATACTGGTCAATCCCGGTCCAGACCTGAGATCTGAAGGAGCCTATGCCCGACCCGGTATTGATCCCCCTGTCACCAAGGTATGCAGGGAAACAATAAAGATGTATACCGGCTCCGGCTGCTTCTTTATAGAATTCCTTCTCACCGAGGTATGACATATAAGCAACAGGAGGATAAAGTTTACCTTCAAGATATAATGAAGGAACACCTTTGTTGACTTTTATTTCTGCCTTATTCTGACCGGCTGTTGAATTCAAATTCATCAACAGGATAATAAATATGCCGATCACCTTAAATAATAAATCCATGATTAATTTTTCCGATAATTATCAAATATTTGGAACCACTTCAATTATACATAATCCCCTCGGTTTAAGTAAAAGGCTTACATTGACAGAACCGCCTGTAAATGAATTCAAAAGCTCTTTACCTTTAACTGTTGTGAGATATATTTTCCCCTGTGAAGGAAGATCATAATCTTTTGAAATAAAGCTAAAACTGACCGGTATGGAACGGTCACTTATACTTGCAAGGGCTATCCCGATGTTTTTATCAGCTGCTCTCCATGTTCCTGAATATAATAAAGGAACCTTTTTCTCAAAAGTCCTGACATTTTCCCCAGGTGTTCTGCCGGCATAAATAGATAAGCGCGAAACCTTAATTTCCTCTTCAGGGGATTCAATAACAGGATTTCTGCAAAATTCTCCGTGCAGGAGGTATTTCAATGCCATGTACCTTATTCTGGCAATATCCAGAAGATAATCTATTTCATCCTTCCGTTCCGTATTGAGGAAGCTGTGATAATTCGCAATAGTGGGTTGATTGCCCCACACAAAAGAACGTGCCTGTTCCATCAGGAATTGCTTGTTGAAACCCTCGTCAAGTAACTCTTCCGGGTTTTCAGGAGCATATTCAACGGGCCATTTTTCATCCCAGGGAGGGCTTACAAGTGAGGAATAACTTCCGAATGTAATTCCAAACGGATGATAGACTGCCTGGAAGAAGGGTATGGATTCCGTATTCCCTGTACCGGCATATCTCTCCCTGCTCGACTGTAATGTAAGAAAAGCATCGAGATACGGGATCCAGCTTTCACCTGAGCCTTCACCCGGGAAAACCGGCTGGGTTTCACCGGATACTTTTGACCTGATCTGTTCAGTAAGTTTTCCAAAACTCTCAACCCAGTAATTTCCTCCACCGGCTTCATGACCATGGCTCTTATCATAACACATATAGCTCAGGCAAGCCTGATCCATGTAAACACCATTTGTTTTATAAACATTTACTACACTGTCACACAGAGAAGCATATTTATCCCGCCAGAATTGTGTGGCCATACACATGACTGTCAGAGAGTTTCCTGTAAATATATTATATACATGCGAATTCATATTCCCGTTTATATCCCTGACAGCGTAAGGCATTGCATTTTCAGTTTTCCAGCTTTCAGTTGATTCTCCCCATTGTATTGCATTCATGTATACAATTGACCTTACACCTTCTTTCTGAGCCGATAAGACAGCATCTGTAAAAGATCTTTTACCTTCCCGTGGGGGAATATATTCCGGCAGAAATTCGTCATATGAATTATTATGCCACCAGTGCCAGAATACGCTCACCGGCAAACCGGATTTCCTGCTCAGTTCCACTGCCGGTTTAAGGACATTATCAGATCTTCCCCTGTTCCAGACCCATAGAGCAGTATTCTCAAGCCAGTGCGGAACAGATCCGTTCCTTAACCTGCTTTCAGCCGCCCATCTCTGTTTAACAGCCCAGTCCCTGTAAATCTCTGCCACAGTGATCCAGTCTCCCCTGAAAGAACCAATTACTCCTTCATAAGCCGGTGACCAGGATTTTAATTCTGAATTCAATGCAGGATAATTGATCATTTCATATACCAGGGTATTTAGAGTATCGAGTCCGAACGCAAAATTCTTCGTATATGACAAAGAATCATTACACGAAGCATAAAAGCCATAATTTCCGGAATTATATAATCCAAAAACCTGGCTCGAAAGAGCACCTGGATAAACCCACCCCACCCTCCTGCTCTTTCTCATAAGTAATTCGTGTCTGGGATCATTCATCAGTTCCCCTGTCCACCCGGGGATAACTAATTTTTCTTCTCCGGGATCTTTTATTCCTGCAATCCTGGGGAATACAACACCCGTGATCTGTTTTCCTTTTATTCCCTCAACACTTATTTCCCAGTATGATAAAGCTTTTTCCTTATCCAGAGATATCCTGGCATTTACCTTAAAAGCTTTCATCCCTTTAAAATCCTTCCATTTCAGGACAATTGTCTTAGGATCAGGTTTTGAAAAAGTGAATCCTGAAGGTACAATTTCTCCCTGCTGAGCTGTACTGTTTTCAGCAGAATGAAATCTTACTTCCCATGGTAATTCATTAACAGCCTCCGGCTCAATAAATTCATAAGATGTAGCTTTATCGCTGAAAGCAACAAATTTCCCTGATGCTTTATCGAAACCAAGCTTGATCTTTTCATTCTCAATAAATACAGTGTCTGCAGGATCATTTCTGTCTTTACATTGATTATTAAGAATTAACAAAAGACAAGCAGAAAGCAGAATTAACAGATGACTTTTTATTTTTTTCATTTCAATCATGCAAATCTGACCGGCCTGACTTCAGGCACGAACTAAAGAGAAAACTATCAGTTAAGAATAATGAAGCATATCTCCGGATTTCAATATATCCGGATGATATGCTTCATATTATGGATTAATAGCCCGGATTTTGCTCTATAAGGGCATTTTTGTTAGCTTCAATAAAGGAGTAAGGAATTGGCCACAGGCCATGATAATCCTGGATTTCATCCTTATTAAGAGTGTTGTATTTTCGTACTCTTTCCACAAGTTTACCGGTGCGATGAAGAGTAATTCTCCGGGGTTCCTCATAAACCAGTTCTCTTGCACGTTCATCGAGGATATAATCGAGGGTCACATCAGCCGGATCAACAGGATTGGCATTTGCTCTTGAACGAACAACATTTATGTCATTTGCAGCACTGATAAGGTTTCCTTTGCCAAGGTATGCTTCAGCTCTCAACAGGTACGTTTCAGCAAGACGGAACATATAATTATCACGATATGTTGATCCTGCTGTTGCTCTGAGGTTCTCTAATTCTGTATTTGTAATCAGTTCGGCGGGATGCTGGCCCGGGGTTGTTATCTTACTTGGATAAGGATACCATCTCCATAATTGTGCTATCCTGGTCGGGCTGGGATATTTTACTGAGCTTGAATCGAAGTAAGCAGATTTCGGATTGTTATATATAAAATCCCTTACGATGTTATGTGGGGCATTCCGTATATCATTGTCCCAGTCGCTTAACCAGAGATCGTTCAGCCACCATTCTGTATTTTTCATAAGGGAAACACCCTGTCCGCCTGAATTGTAGTTTGATTGTGGTGTCCCTAAGGCACCCTCGGCTCCGGTAGGATCTTTAAATGTCATCCAGGCAACCGGACCTGCAATTCGTTCCAGGACATTTGCGCTTTCACCTCTTGTTGTATTTGTTACTGACCAGTTACCAATAGAGAGCAAATTACCTCCTGTTACATCAACATCATACTGTATCACCCATAAGGATTCTTTATTCCCACTGCTTCGGTTCTGATTTCCAACCCTGAACAAATCCCAGTATACGTCTCCGGCCCGGGTGAATTTCAGGCGTTTATCCTGAGGATTCTGGTTGGCCATACTCCCGAAACGCTGTGTCATCAGATCAGTATTGGGATCATCAATAACTATTGAAGCTGCCTGTATTGCTTTATCATAATCTTTAAGGGCAATATATGTTTCAGCAAGCAAATGCTGGGCAACCAGGTTGGAAATCCTGCCATCTGCAACTTTATCGATAGCAGGCAGAGTATTTGCTGCTTCAGTTGCATCCTCGATTATCTGGTTGAGCACGTCTTCCTTTGATGCTCTGGTATAATCAGTTTTCGGACTTGTAACTTCTTCAAGATTAAGAGGGACTCCTCCATAAAGGTATACAAGATACCTGTATCCGAATGCTCTCATGAATTTGGCTTCTGCGACTATAGCTTTTTTCTCATCTTCTGTCATCTTTGAAGCATCCGCTCGGGATATGATTGTATTCGCATTCGCAATCAACTTGTACCAGGCATTCCACTGAGCCGTAACAACATTGTTGGTAGGCACAAGGTACACTGAGTGGCCTCCGAATCTGGCGGGAGAATTCAGCTGATACCTTCCGTCATGTGCAACATCTGTACTTGTGTAATATGGGTAAGAACCTGAAGACCCGTGTGTCTGGTAAGCACAGAAACGTACCCTGCTGTACAATTCTGTTATTGCACTCTCAAAGTCTTTTTTCGTCACATATGAATTTTCCGGACTGAAGAAGTCCAGAGGAACCTCTTTCAGGAATTCCTCCTCATTACAGGAAAAGGAGATTAAAACCATGAAAATAAGCAACCTGTATATCAGTTTAATTTTTAACTTTTTCATTTGTCTCAGTTTATTAGTTAGAATGCAACATCAACTCCCAGGGTAAATGATTTCATAACCGGATACGGATTAGTGCTTCCGATCCCCTGGTTAGTTTCGGGATCCCATCCATCCCAGTTTGTTAAAGTCAGCAGGTTTTTACCACTGACATACAGCTTAAGTCCTTCAATACCGATCTTCCGGATTAATGACGGATTAATCTGATATGAAAGTGAAATATCCTGCAATCTTACAAAACTCCGTGAAGAGTACCTTTCTGCTAATATCTGGGGAGCCTGATAATTAACCGAATACTTTGCATCGGGATTTGTAACTGACCAGAAATCATAGAATGTCCATGTGTTTGCATTTGCGAAATTTCCGGTGGAATTGAGAGTTAAGCTGTTGGTTGCCTGACTTCCGAGATATCCGTCTTTACCACCCTGAATTGAGTTGATGAAGAAGCGAAGGGTAAAATTCTTATATTTCAGATTGTTCTGAAGGCTTGCCATAAAGGCCGGTTCACTCCTCCCAAGAAATACCCGGTCGAAATCAGCTGATATTTTGCTATCGCCATTCTGATCGACTATCCTGTAGTTACCCGGATAATATCCTGTAGGTCTGGTATCTGCAATCTGATAGATGCCGTCTATCTGGTAGGAATATATTGTACCAATTGATTTCCCGATAAATAAACCGCTAGATATAAGGTCATCCTCCTTGCCATCATTATTTGAATCGTCGCCAAAAAGATGGACGATCTTATTCCTGTTAGCTGAGAAATTAACACTAAAATCCCAGCTGAAATCCCTGGTCTGAACTGGTATTGCCTGGATTGAAAATTCAATTCCGCTATTGGCAACCTCTCCGATGTTGGTTTTTATTATAGAGAAACCCGTTACCTCCGGTATAACCATATTCCATAACAGGTCGGTGGTTGTAGTCTTGTAAAATTCGACATTACCCCTGATACGGCTTTTCAGTATTCCGAAATCGATCCCGACATTCAGTCCTGCAGTCTTCTCCCAGGTAAGGTCGTTATTTGCAAGTGATGTGATTGCCTGTCCGGATGAAGTTGATGCCCCATCTCCGAACACATACTTAAAGTCATCAATTGCGGAAACCTGGGCAATTGAACTGTAGCGTGATGTCTGATTTCCGTTTTGTCCATAACTTGCTCTGAGCTTAAGCAGATCAACCACAGGTAATTTGAAGAAGGGTTCATTGGATAATGTCCATCCCACAGCTACAGATGGGAAAATGGCAAATTTATTGTTTCTGGCAAATCCGCTATACCCGTCTCGTCGCCAGGTTCCGGTAACCAGATATCTGTCCCTGAAGTTATAATTTACCCTTGCCATCTGGTACAGTGATGACTCATTCCATGCACTGGATGAAATTCTCTGCGTGATAGCCTGCTGCAGACTGTTATAGGAGAGACTCATGTTAGGAATGTTCTCACCTTCCGCTTTTGTATAATTATATGCTGCTTTTCTGTATCCGTAAACCAGTGTGGCTTTTATTGAATGAGAGTTGAACTGCCTGTCATAGGTCAGGATATTATCAAGGGTTTCCTCATGCTGTGAAGCATTGGTCTTGATAACATATCCCGTAAGGCTGGCCCCGTAGGGATTACCGTTGGCATAATTTGACCAGTCAAGAGAATGATTATAATTGAGCCTGTAATTCAGTCCTTTTATTTGCGGGATCTGTATAATTCCATAGAATATCCCTGAGATCCTGTTTTTCTTCTCATTATCATCCGACTGGACATCCAGCAAAGGATTTAAATGTGTGGTGCTCTCTCCCTTTGGGAAAATTTTAAGATTACCATTTTCATCGTAAGGAGTTACAAAAGGTGGTGAAATCAACATATTAGTGTAACTGGGACTCTTCCCTGAGAAATCCGTGAAGGAACCAAAAGTGTTCATTCCGATCGTAAGCCAGTTCTTAATTTCGTTTTTAATATTAATCCTGGTCGTATACCTTTTATAGTTATCGTTTATAATGAATCCATTTTCCTCGGTATAACCTCCGGAGATATAATAAGTGGTTTTATCCATTCCACCGCTTAAGCTAAGCATGTGATCTTCAATAAAACCCGGAGAAGTCAGTTTATCCCACCAATCATAATTAACACCATTTGATATTCCAGTTAGAATATTAGGGACAAGCTCTGTCTGCCCCCAGGTCCAGGCAGGATTCGGCTGGGTATAATCCGGCCCGAGATAAGCTTTTGTATAATATATCCCCTTTATCCTTTCAAGATTCTGTTCCGCATTAAGAAGTCCTGCATCTACCGTAGGAGATTGGAAAGATATTGATCCTGAATAATTAAATACCGGCTTTTCGGATTTCTTCCCGCTTTTCGTGGTTATCAGGATAACCCCATTTGCAGCCTGTGATCCGTAAATTGCCTTGCTGCTTGCATCCTTCAATACTTCAATAGATTTTATATCAGCCGGATTAAGATCGCCCATTCTTCCGCTGTAAATGATTTCATCAACGATAATCAGAGGATCATCATTCCCACTGAGTGTATTCACACCCCTGATCTGAATTGCTGGTTCCTGGCCGGCCTGGTTAACCTGTCCGATCTGAACCCCCGGAGCAACTCCCTGAAGGGATTGCATGATGTTCACGTTGGGAATTTCACTGAAAGCTTCGATGTTGGCCGAAACGACTGATCCTGTAAGATCGCTTTTACGCATTGTGCCATATCCGACTACGACTACTTCTTCAAGTGCAACAACATCTTCCTTAAGAGTAATATTGATCTGCACTCTGTTTCCCACGGTTTCTTCCTGACTTATATGTCCTACAAACGAAAATACCAGTACTGTCTGAGGATTATCGATTGCAATACTGTAATTACCATTGATATCCGAAGTGCTCCCTCTTGTGGTGCCCTTCACTATCACGGTAACACCAGGCAGGGGATTCCCCTGTTCATCGGTAACCATACCTTTTACAATGTTCTGCTGACCCTCAACCAGCTCGCGGACCTCATCTTTCAACGAGATTACAACAAGGTTGTTGGCGAAAACCTTATAGGTATAATCTGTTGATGCCAGTAAGTGGTCAAGGACCTGATTAATGTCCTTATCCTTGATTTTCAGATCAACAACCTTATCGACTGATTCAAATTCATCGTTATAAAAGAACCGGTAATTGCTCTCTTTTTCAATGATATCCATTATTTCCCTGATCTTTTTCCCGTCGGAAGAAAAAGAAAACTGACCAAATCCGGTCGCAGAAAGATTCAATGTGAATACTACCATTAAAATGGCCGATAGTTTCATAATTAACAGAATTTTAGGTTTCTTCCACAAATAAAATCTCACAAACTTTTTTTTCATAATTTTATAATCTGATAGTTGAAGTTATACATTATTTATCCTGGTGCGAACCAGGAATACGATAGTAAGGTACTTTGACTTTCCGGGGGGAAACAGCCGCAATCTGTTATCCTCCCTTTATTTTCGGGTTACAGGTTTTACCCATAGGCAGTTAATATAAAATTATACATAATACATCATCTGTTTTTTCTCATTTTCAATTTCCAGCGCCGTTCCTGTCTGACACAAGAGTAACCAGCTTACCTTCAACTGAATAATCAACAGGGGCAACCAGTTTGATGGCATCCATCACCTGTTCAAAAGTTTCGTCCAGCAACACTCCGGTGAAACGGTATTTCTTTATCTCCTCATCTCCGAATACAAAAGTCACATTGTATTTCCTCTGGAGCTTAACACAAAGACTCTCGAAATTTTCTTTTCTGATTATGAGTTTATTATTTATCCACGCTGTTACCTGATCAATATCGGTTTTTGGAGAAATGAGTAAATTTTCAGTTGTCGCCCTGGCCGGTTTAACCGCCTGGGGTTCAGTCTCCCTGACCTTTTCTAGGATTATCCGGTCAGATTCACCTGTATAAATAGCTTTTTGGTTCGGCTTAAGTTCCAGAATCTCATTATCCCGGATCTCACCCTTCTGTGAAATCTCGACATTCCCTTCAATGAGAGTTGTTTCAATAATACCTTCCTCCGAATATGCTTTTACGTTAAATTCGGTTCCAGTTGCTTTGATAATCAGTTTCCCTGCATTTACCACCAGTGGAAGGCTTTTATTCTCAGCAACTTTAAAATAGGCTTCGCCTTCAAGCTCGAGATCACGATTAAGAGAATTATAAGCATTGGTGTATTTTAATGTACTCCCTGCGTTCAGAATAATTTTAGTACCGTCAGAGAGTATCATCTCCGATTTTGCTCCAAGCGGAGCAGTAATTTCATTATAAGATATAACAGATGGCTCTCCGTTTAAAACATAAGAGTTGTTACTGTTTATTCTGCCAATATAGAAAGCAATAAAAAAAACAGCTGCAAATGATAATATCTCAATTATCAGTCTTTTATTTTTTGACAGTTTCCGCACCTGAATAAACCCGGGCTTTCTTTCCCCTGTTCTCCGTATCTCTGAAAGTATACGTTCATAGATCCCCCCAAAATTAACAGGGTTGCTTTTAAATCGCGAATCATCAAACTCATCCAGTTGAGTCATCAGTATATCCTTGAACTGTGCTTCATTTTCAGGTGATTTAAGGATCTTAAAAAGCTGCCTGATTTCATCTCCCGAACAATTGCCATTTAAATATTCTCTTAACAGATTTTCTGTATTTTCTCTTTCCTGTTTAGTCATAAAATGGACTGGTTTTATTATTTAATACAATCAATGGGACAGGACTACTCATAAAGATTTTTGATTTCCCTGCTGCTCCATATTTTAGTGGTCAAATCAAAATATTAATTTACCCTCCAGCCTCCCCGGAGGGCATTGCCAAAAACATGGGATAATGTGTTATTATATCTTAGAGTTGGGTTTAAATGCCGGCGAAATATTTAACAGCGGATGTGCTATTTTAAAGCCCCTGGAAGATGTTAATGAGAGTACTGATTAAAGCAGACTTAACCATCGCAATCAGGACTATGTTCTCCGTTTGTAATCTGCTGCGAATGATTTTCAGAACCCTGAAAACCTGATTTTCCACTGTTCGGACCGAAAGGTCAAGCTTCTCGGCGATTTCCTGATGGCTCAGGTTTTCATAGCGGCTCAGCATGAATATTCTCTTCTGCTGCAGGGGAAGGGTGTCAATTATAGAATTTATGGAACGTTCCATATCGTTGAAGAGAACCTGCTCATATGTAAGATTTGAATGGATTTCACCCTTTATTAATTCCGAATCCACGAACTTCGCATGAATAGCCCTCTTTTTCAACTGATTATATATGTAATTTACTGCAGAGCGATAAATATAGCTTTTAACCGGCAGGTCATCCCTCAGAGATTTCCGGTGTTCCCACAAATTAATAAACACAATCTGAACCAGTTCTTCTGATTCCTCCTTATTGTGAAGATATCTTAAAGAAAAATTAAAAAGCTTTTTGCAGTACCTGTTAAATAATTCCTTAAAAGCGTTCTCATTATCATTTCTTAGTCTGATAACCAATATATTATCTTCAGGACTTTCCTTTATCTTATCCATCAAAGAATGCAGGATTTAGAATTATTCTCTTGTATTGCAAATGTATTAAATGTCCAAAATTAACAGGATAAAAACTTCATGATAAAATTCAACAAAGAATCCCAACCGGGAGTAAACTGACCTATTTATTTATAAATCAAAAATTTGTGATCAATCAATGTTCCGTGGCAGCCTGAACACATTTCCTTTTTTGTCGCAATAATAGAGACGCGATTCTGATTGCTGCCTGCCGTGTCCGTCGGCCCAGAATCCGTAGAATCCGGGTTGGACATTAACCGGCCGCCTTACATACGCATGATTATAGTCACTGTTATTTGTCAATTGCTTTACCTTAGTCCAGCTCCTTCCTTTATTCACTGATTCCCACATTGCCACTTCACCACCAGTATTATAAGGCTGCGGACCTGTTTCAGTTGAACCGATAATCCTCCATCTTTTATTTTCTTCAGTGTATATCGAACCTGCATCATAATTATTCCCTGAAGTGGTAACCGGATTTATTCTCCATTCCCTACCTGACCACCATGCCGTATACCATTGCCGCGGATCATTTTCCGGACCGGAATAAGGTCCTTTGCTTGTGAGATAGAGTATAACCGGATTGCCTTTTTTGTCAAAATTGAGATCGCTTATGTATACATTCATACCTTCAGCAGAATAATCATGGACAAGCGCTTCATTTGTTACAGTTGTGAGAGGAAGGTTTACTTTTGTTCCATTTACTGTCTTCCAGGTCCTGCCAAAATCCTCCGTTATCAGACAATATAAATTTGTTCTGTAGTTCAGCCCCCGTCTTTCCTCGCGATGCGGATGATAATTGAATGATGTTCCTATCAGGTTCCCCCGCTGACCGCTCGACTGATAACTCCCCTCATCAATAGAAGCGAGATCTTTCCACTCCGACCAGTGAATCCCATCTTTGCTGGTCATAAATGAAATGACTCTTACATTTGTTACGCCAAGCTGCAGGTTCAGTCTTTCATAATGTGTGAACAGCCCGAGGAAACCTTCATCTTTATCATAATAGATCTGCAGATATGAAAAATTATTCATTGGGATTTCTTTGCCATTTACAGTTTTTGTCGCGGCTATCCGCTCAAATTCCGTTATGTCATAAGGCTTTGAGCTTCTGTGAATGAATGAAGGTCTTCCTGTTCCGTGAGATGTGGAAAAGATCCAGATATACCCGTCTTTATCAACCTGCATTACCGGATTATCATGAGCATCGGTTGTGGCTTTGTCCAGAACAATTGTAGGATTGAAAATCTCACCTGTTGAATGGTCAAACCATGCAACCTCATGAAGAAGTGTTGAATTCGAATCATCAGTACCGCCATAACAGAAAAAAGTCTTATTGACCTCAGGAACATATACCGAGAACGGATAGTGATTTGCAGGATAGGTTCCCAGGCCTCCGCTGTATTTGAATTTATACTCATTCTGAAGAGGTTCATTCATGTACCAGATTCCCCGGAATCCGTTGTCGGGTTTATTTATAAGCTTTGCATTACCATAAATACTTTCAACAGTTTGTGCGCAAACCTGGGCCGTAATGAATATCATCACACAGGAAATGATGATCCTGAATTTCTTATTCATGTTTTCCGTATTAAAATTAGGTAAGTTTTTATGTCGCTTCTAAAAATACAGGTTCCTTTTGATTTGAGGCTATTATCCGGCATCAATTTATTATCCTGACATCCGTATCTCTCCCTTTTCCCCTGACATAAATAAAGAAATTATTACAATCCCGGTTCAGACGTTAACAGGCAAGTGCATTCAGAATCCTTGTGAACTATAAAGATCCCTTTAGAATAACTACGTATTTTAATACGTTTTTTAATACGTTTTTTAATACGTTGATTAATTAACCGGGAAACAGATCATATACTTCACAGGTTGTCAGATCCCTTCAAATGGTATAAATTTACGTATCTAATACCACACTTTATGGACATCCTTTTAAAAGAACAATTCCTCAAATTATGGAAGAAGTTTTTCGGAAATGCAGAACTCCCGATCGTATTTTATTACACTGACGGTGACGGCGGTGCCGAACTGGCTCCGATAAAATCAGGAAGAAGCTGTATAATCTGTGAGCTTGCCTCGGTTAGAAGCGGGAGGTCTCTGGTCTTCAATGCCGAAAGAATAAAATGTGGTGGTGGCAGAAGATACCTTGGCTATACTGACAGGATGAGACCCGGGTTTGAATATTTCCTCTCATGTGGCAATGACAGTATTGAGGGAGAAAGATATCTCCGCACGCCAGAACAGGTCAATGAGTTCATGAAGAACCAGAAGGATCTTCATGCGGAAGGCAGAAATATAGTCTTTAAAAGGTGGGATAAGCTGTCAGAAAGTGATCAGCCAGAAGTAGTGATCTTTTTTGCTGCTCCGGATGTGCTATCAGGATTGTTCACACTTGCAAATTTTGATCAGACCGAACCCAACGGGACATATACTCCCTTTGGCGCCGGTTGCGGTTCCATTGTCTATTATCCCTACATGGAAAGTAAAACTGAAAGGCAAAGAGCAGTAATAGGCTTATTCGATCCTTCTGCCAGACCCTGTGTCCCAAAGGAAGTACTTACCTTTGCCATACCGATGAAACGCTTTGAGAGAATGATTAGCCTTATGGAAGAGAGTTTCCTGATAACAGAGACCTGGAAAACAATCAGGAAAAGAATAGGCTAGTATTAATTATGTCAAAAGACCAGAGTAAAGGTAGTATTTTCACCTGATCCGGATTTCACTTCGATCTGCCCGTTATGCAGCATCATGATCTGCCGCGAAAGACTAAGTCCGATCCCGGAATTCCCGGGTTTTGTCGAATAAAAGGGGATGAAGATCTTTTCGAGGATCTCATTATTTATCCCCTCTCCGTTGTCGGAAACCGATATCTTTACCTGTCCCTCATCATCTTTAACTGCATTTAGCGAAATCATGGGATCCTTTACTTCATGTATTGCTTCAGCTGCATTCCGGATCAGATTTATAATAACCTGTTCAATGAGTTCAAGGTCGGCTTCAATGACCAGGTCCGATGGTGTAACCTGTTTCTTAAAAGATATTCCGGCTTCCTTTAATTTAGCCTGATATAGAATTGAGATACGATCAAAAAGTTCCGCGACTGAAAAACGCCTTTTATTTGGACTGGGTATCTGTGTGAGGTTCCTGGTTGCCTTCACAAAATTTATAAGAGCCTGCGTGCGTGATTCTATTACTCTTATGCTATGATGTATATCCTCAATTGTTTCCTCCCCTATCCCGGATGGTTTAAGAACTGTACCCGACTCATCCTCCAGCATCTGGCCGGTCATTCCTGCAAGGTTTGTTATCGGAATTGCGGAATTTACTATTTCATGTGAGATAATGCTGACCAGTTTCTGCCATGTACTTATTTCTCTGCTTATGAGTTCATCCTTATGCTTCTCAATCTTTTCCTTTTGCTCCCTGAGCTCTTTATTCTGGATATCAAGTTCCGCGTTCTTCCTGCCTAGTTCTTCTTCGTACCGGAAATTAAGTATCCTGAGGTAAAAAATGCCGGCATTAATGAACATGAATACAGCAACCTGTGAGATCTTATAAAAAGGATAGAATGTATTTATCCTGTCAATTATCGGAAAATATTCTTTACCAAACCTGACCATTATTATATCGATGAAGACTGTCAGTAATAAATAGAAAACAACTGAAAACCAGTAGAGGAATTTTTCTTTTTTCGGATTGATAATCAACTGAGGAATGATTGAAGCAGCAATAACAACGTAGGGGTAATAAGTATAGCTCTCCTCCTCGACATAACCCAAGATAATTGTTGGTCCGAGAAGAAAGATCAGGGTTGGAAGAAAAATCAGGGAAAGCCTGCTCAGATTGACAAATCCGGACCTGGCAGCCAGAAGATTCAGGAAGCTCAGGAAAAGAAGGGCTAAAATCCTCAATGTTCCGTAGGACATATAGTCATTCGTGAGCCTGAGAGCCATAAAGGTAGCTGCAAAGAGGATCAGCATTGACATGAACATTACAAAATTAAGCTGATTTGTAAGGATTATGGCCCTCTGATCAGGGTGGTCTTCTGTTCCGCTTATTCCCAGATTTGAAATGTATTGCCAGATCTTGCGCATTATGTTTTTAGGATTTAAAGAATAATCAGTTACCAATCCCGAAATGTGATATTTTTCTGTAAAGTGTACTGCGTGCTATTCCCAGTTCATCAGCAGCTTTGGACAGATTACCATTATGTTTGCCCAGGGCATCGGTTATGGCTTTCCTCTCGTAGTCCTCAACACGGATCACGCATTCCTGAGGATTATCAGCGTGGGAAGGTTTTATTTTTATTGTAAAATCTTCAGGCGACAGCTTTGATGTTCTGCAAAGGATGACTGCTCTTTCCACAGCATGGGCAAGTTCTCTTATATTGCCGGGCCAGTGATATTCCTCCAGCTTCCTCAATGCCTGGTCCTCAATCTCTAATCCCTGCTTTTTATATTGCTCTGAAAACCGGCTGAGGTAAAAATCAGTAATAATACATATGTCTTCCCTCCTCTCCCTCAATGGCGGAATAATCAGCTCCACGGTGTTAATTCTGTAAAGCAGATCCTGCCTGAATTCGAAATTATCAGCCATTTCATATAATGGCATATTTGTAGCACAGATCAGTCTTACATCAACATTGATTGGAAAATTACTCCCTATCCTTATCACCTCCCTGTTCTGGACCGCAGTCAGCAGCTTGGCCTGGAGCGGCAGGCTGAGGTTCCCGATTTCATCCAGGAAAAGTGTGCCTCCGGTTGCAGTCTCAAATCGACCCGCTCTCCCTTCTTTTGCATCGGTAAATGCTCCCCGGGTATGACCGAACAGTTCGGATTCAAAAAGAGTTTCAGGAACTGCACCAAGGTCAACATGGACGAAAGATTTGTATCTTCTCAGGGATTCCTTGTGCAAAGCAAATGCCGCCAGTTCCTTTCCTGTTCCGTTCTCACCCATTATAAGAACATTTGCATCTGTGGGAGCAACTACCCTGATAGTTTCCAGGACCTTCTTCATCCCGGGTGATTTACTTATTATGTCAGGATATTTCGACAGCCTGTTATTTTTTATTTCTGTTTCAGTGGTATTCAGCACGGGGTGGCTTTTCTGCTCTTTCCGGTCCAGCACATTCCTGACTGAAGAAACCAGCTGATCTTTATTCCAGGGCTTAATAATAAAATCGGCCGCCCCTTTCTTCATTGTCTGTACCGCCAGGCTGATCTCACCATAAGCAGTGGTCGTAAGAACACATGCTCCCGGATCTATCGTCAGAATCTTTTCAAGCCACTCAAGACCCTCCCTGCCCGAAGTACTGCCCCTCGAGAAATTCATGTCCAGCAGAATCACATCATAACCGGTCTTGCTGAGATGTTCCGGTATCAACGCCGGACGGTCAAGGATATCGACCTTGTTAAAAAATCTTTTCAGTACAAGCTGCGCTGTAAACAGTACATCCTTATCATCATCAACGACCAGGATCTTCCCTGAATGATCTGATTTCATTACATGTAAAAATACTTCCCGCTGAAAGAGCTAATTATCAGTAAAGTTATAAAATGTAGCATTATGAGTCAATTAATTGTAGCAAAATGCTACAGTTTTTTATTAAAATAATATGCATACTTCCTCATATATGTCTGTTTATCTTACTGTTATGCGGTTTGGCCCGGTTGTTGGATTACCCAGTTGCGTATAACTGTGAACATGAAAACCATCCTGATCAAATATCTGAATATCAATGAACCTAATAACCAGCCGCCATGCAACCGATTTGTATTTTTAGAATTACTGCTCTTAATCTCTGCCTGATCACCTGTGCTGCCGTAAATGCACAACCGGGAATGAATCTCTACACTGATATAGGTGCAAATAATGTTTCTGATGGGATATCCATCAAATCAGCAGTTTCAGGATACCTGGCATCCGGAAAATACCGGATTGAAACAGGTTTTCAGAATGATCTTCGGAGCCCCGGTTCTGACATTTTTTCAGGATGTACAATAAATGCTTCAAGGTATTTTGCTGCCAAAAGGAGCCGGTATGAGTTGAAAGGCTTCTGCACCTGGACATTCAGTTCCGGACTATTGCGTGAGAATAACATTGGCGCTTATGTTAAAATGATGCGTAAACATTTTGAAATGGCCCTTGGTACAAATTCGAGGACCTATGTATTCAGGAACAGGGCAATTGAAGATTTTGAGATCGACAAGAAGTGCCGGAGGCTTCATGAGAAGCTTAATATAATGTATTCATTCTGCTATAATCTTAAACAATCTTATGACAAATGGAATATAGGCTTAACACTGACAGATATGGATCATTATATAACAAGCCAGGAAACAAATCCCTCTCTATGTCTTCATGGTTTTTTCAAGCCCTCATCCAGGATTTGTCTTTTTGAGGAGGTCTGGTACAAAGCTGCCGGCGCTCCTAATCTTGCTATCAATCATTTTGGATATTTTTTAAGAACAGGAATCATATGGAACTTCAGGTAAAAATCAGGATGTTGCTTACTGCAACAATGGCCTTATCGGTCATATCATGCGAGAAAGATAATGTATTCCCTCAGGAAGAACACTCCGTAAATCAGAGATTTATTCAATCGATGGAGTGGAATGAAAACCATCCTTACAAGGAAATCACAACTTCAGCAGATGACTATACCATACTGTTCATGGGCGACAGCCACATCGGGACCACCAGAAACCTTAACAGTGTAATCAGTATTGCAGAACAGAAAAATGCCGTTTCCATTGTGATGGCTGGCGATCTGACCACCGGTGACAAAAACGCATGCGATGAATTTGAAGGCTGTCTGCAAAAGAAGGGTTCCCTGTTATCATTTCTGACACCGGGGAATCATGACCTCTGGCCTAAGACGGGGTGGGATGAGTTTTATGCCAGATTTGGAGCTTCAGTGTATTATTTTACTGTGAAAACTCCCGGAGGCACAGACCTCTACATCAGTCTTGATTCAGGAAGTGGAACTTTGGGAACTGATCAGCTTGAATGGCTTGAGAATATTTTACAGGAGCAAAGATCTGATTATCGTCGCTGTATTGTATTCACTCATCTTAATTTCTTCCGTTTAAGGCATTCGGAAATTTCAAATCCTGAGGTTGAAGAATTAAATATACTAATTGATCTTTTTACAAGGTATCATGTGGATATGCTGGTATCAGGACACGATCATAAAAGATCTGAAGAGGTCTTCGGAATTACAACTTACATAGTACTGGAGCCCTTAAAAGATGATACTGAAAATGCCGGTTAT
>CAYPHL010000006.1:0-3301 GCA_964410385.1 uncultured Rikenellaceae bacterium
CATTATGGTATTACGGCATTACGGCATTACGGCTTAAAATCTTTAAGTTCCTGACTCCTTTATGCCATAATGCCCTAACGCCGTAACGCCCTAACGCCGTAACGCCCTAACGCCGTAACACCCTAACGCCTTAACACCGTAACGCCGTAACACCCTAACGCCTTAACACCGTAACGCCGTAACACCGTAACGCCGTAACACCTTTAAACAAACAAGTCTTCTATCACCATCGAATACAGGTCCTCAAGAGAAATGCCGGCTGCAGCTGCCTGCTTTGGAATAATGCTTTCTCCGGTCATGCCCGGAACCGTATTTATTTCCAGGAAGAGTGGCTTGGTGTCGACAATTATGAAATCGACCCGCACAATACCACTGCAACCGAGAAGATCATTTATCAGGGAACTGAGGCGCTGGACCTCATCATTTACCTTTTCCGGAAGACTCGCCGGCGTAATCTCATCCGATTTACCCTGAGTATATTTTGCTTCGAAATCAAAAAATTCATTCTTGCTTATTATCTCGGTCACCGGAAGGATTATTTTGCGTGACCGTGTCTTTACAATACCACATGCAACTTCCCTGCCTTTCATGAATGATTCAATCACCACCTCATCGCTCTCCCCCAATGCAACTGATATGGCGTCGGCAAATTCTCCGGCATTCTTTACCTTTGAGACCCCGAAACTGGACCCACTGTCATTTGGCTTAACAAAGCATGGCAAACCAAGTGTTCTGATAATTCCTTCAGGATCAATTTGTTCATTCTTTCTGAGCAGTATACTCTCCGCCATGGGTATCCTGTATTCCTTCAGGAATAATTTACATGCATGTTTGTTGAATGTAAGTGCTGAACAAAACGAATTGCAACCGGTATAAGGTACCTGCATCATATCTAAATAACCCTGAAGCTGACCATTCTCACCCGGCTTCCCGTGGATTGCTATAAACACCGCGTCAAAACGCACAGTTATATCATCTATATTAAGAGTGAAATTATTCTTATCAATACTGTGATACCTGCCTTTGGGATCTTCCCAGTACCAGTTTGTATCCCTCATCACTATTATGTAGGTTTTGTACCTCCCCGTGAGGACCTTGCTTACTTCAGCAGCACTTTTTACCGAGATTTCATATTCAGAAGAATCCCCACCTGCAACTATTGCGATCGTTCTCATTTTGTTTATTTTTGAGGATCAAATTTAGTAATTTTTGCATTTGTAGGTTAATAAAGAAAGTTTCACAGAGAGGCACAGAGAATCACAGAGTTTCACAGAGAAAACCTTTGTGGACCTCTGTGTCGTCTCTTTGGAACTCAGTGTAATTAAAAAACATAAATAATGATTATTATTAACACAATGGAATATTTAACTTTGGCATATTAAAACAAAATCAATAATAAAATGAAAAAAGGTTGTTTGATCTGGGTCATAATAGGAGTCATTGTTGGTCTCTTTGTTTTTGGGATAATATCCTGGGGGATAAAGACATATAATAATATGGTCGGACTTCAGGAGGGTGTCACAAGCCAGTGGGGCAATGTGGAAACCCAGTATCAGCGGAGAGCTGACCTGATCCCGAATTTCGTCAACACAGTCAAGGGTGCTGCTGAATTTGAACAGGAAACCCTGACCCGGGTTATTGAAGCCAGGGCAAAAGCTACACAGGTCACACTTGACCCGACTAACATGACAGCCGAGAACCTCCAGCAGTTCCAGGCTGCACAAAGCGATTTAAGCTCTGCTCTGTCGAGGCTCATGGTTGTTGTTGAGAAATATCCTGACATTAAGGCAACTCAGAATTTCAGGGATCTTCAGGTTGAGCTTGAAGGGACTGAGAACAGGATATCGACTGAAAGGCGGAAATTCAATGAGGTCGCACAGGGATTCAATACATATATTAAAAGATTCCCTGCCAACATAATTGCCGGGTGGTACGATTTCAACGCCAAACCTTATTTTGAATCAATGGAGGGAGCAGAAAAAGCGCCTGAAGTTAAATTCTGATCTTTTCATTCTTCTGATTGATGAAGGCTTCGGAGTTTTTTACAAAAGAGCAGCAGGAGCAGATCCGTGATGCAATAAGGGAGGCTGAAGATCTTACCTCGGGGGAGATAAGGGTTCATATTGAAACAAAAACCTCGGGAAATGTTCTTGACAGGGCCTCATGGATCTTTAAAAAGATAGGTATGCACGGAACTGTCGAAAGGAACGGTGTGCTTTTTTATCTTGCTGTAACGAACAGGAAGTTTGCCGTTATCGGGGATCAGGGAATTAACTCAAAGGTTGAAGAGGATTTCTGGGACAATATTAAGGCAACTGTAAAGAAACATTTCAGTGAAGGCAGGTTCACAGAAGGGATTATTGAAGGGATCAGTATGACAGGCACCCAGCTCAAGGTTCATTTTCCTTTCCGGAAGGATGATATAAATGAACTGCCTGATGATATTTCATTTGAGGATACCCCATTATAATGAGTGGAATGAGAAAAAATAAATTTCAAGGTTTATGTCTCCTGTTTGTACTGTCAGTTTCTCTTCCATTCAGACTGGCCGCACAGGATTTTCCGGAGAAACCATATCCGCCGCGCCTTGTGAATGATTTTGCGGGGATGCTGAAAGGGGAAGAAATAAATTCTCTGGAAAGCAAGCTGGTTGCATTTAATGATTCCACATCCACCCAGATAGCCATTGTAACTGTATCTGATCTGATGGGTTATGAAGTAGCCGATTTTGCACAAAGACTGGCTGAAAAATGGGGAATAGGTCAGAAGGGCCTTGATAACGGTATTCTTATACTTGTAAAACCAAAGACTGAGGGGTCGATGGGTCAGGTTTCGATTGCCCAGGGATATGGACTGGAAGGTGCAATCCCCGACCTTATATGTGCCCGTATAATTGATAATGAAATACTGCCTGCATTCAGGGAGGGTGACTTTTATGGCGGACTTGATAAAGCTTCGACTGTTCTGATGCAGCTGGCCAGCGGAGAGTTCACTGCTGATGAATATGGTAATTCAGGAAGTGATGCAGGTGCAATTGCTCCATTCATAATCTTCCTGATATTTTTAATAATTTTCATGTTGATCCGGAGTTCCGGCGGCCGTAATCAGAAACATCTGGGTAACAAGGGTTTACCTTTATGGCTTCTTTTGTCTATGATGAATTCCGGCAGTAACTCTCACAAAGGTTCATGGGGCGGGTTTTCCGGAGGTAGCGGAGGTCGTGGTTTTGGCGGTGGCGGTGGCTTCGGAGGCTTCGGCGGTGGCAGCTTCGGCGGCGGCGGAGCCAGTGGCAGCTGGTAAC
>CAYPHL010000006.1:3401-69745 GCA_964410385.1 uncultured Rikenellaceae bacterium
ATATAATTCCTCCACCTCTCAATTACCTGCCTCATATCTTCCGGAAGCTCCGACTTAAAAGACAGTCTCTTACCGCTTGCCGGATGATCGAACGCAAGGCTCCTTGCATGCAGAGCCTGCCGTGGAAGTATCTGAAAACAATTCCTGACAAACTGCTGGTATTTTGAAAATGTGGTTCCCTTCAGAATGCGGTCTCCTCCATAATCAGCATCATTGAAAAGCGGATGCCCACTGTAACTGAAATGAACCCTTATCTGATGTGTCCTCCCCGTCTCGAGCTTACACTCCACAACCGATATATAACCGAGATTCTCGATAATCTTATAATGAGTCACCGCAGGTTTTCCCTGACTGCCGTCAGGAAATACCTGCATGATCTTTCTGTCACGTATATTCCGCCCTACATGACCGGTTATTGTACCTTCTGAGGGATCCGGTATCCCCCAAACTATTGCAGTATATTTGCGATCAGTGGTCCTGTCAAAGAACTGCTTTGAAAGCCTGTTAAGAGCAAGTTCATTTTTTGCGATTACAAGTATTCCTGATGTATCTTTATCTATTCTGTGAACGAGACCGGGTCTCAGATCTCCCGATGAAAATAATGGCAAATCCTTAAAATGCCACATCAGCGCGTTTACAAGTGTCCCCGTATAATTGCCGTATGCCGGATGAACGACCATCCCGGGTTCCTTGTTGACAACCACAACATCATCATCCTCAAAAAGGATATCGAGAGGGATATCTTGTGGTATGAGTTCAATATCCCTGGGGGGATTGGGCAGCACAATCTGAATAAGATCATCCGGCTTTACCCTGTAGTTTGGTTTAACAGGTATATTGTTTACAAGAATATTTCCTGCATTGGCAGCATCCTGTATCCTTGTTCGTGAGGTATTCTCAATTCTGGAAGAAAGATATTTGTCAATCCGCAGAAGCGACTGTCCGGGATCAACAGTAAACCTGTAATGCTCAAACAGCTCCTGTTGTCCGGCTAATTCTTCTTCAGACATTCTCAGGATTATTTTGTTTTGATAAGCCGGCTATGACCAAGGGCCAGACCATTCCTCGAAAGTGATACTATATAAATTCCTGCCTTCAAAGCTGAGATGTCAATTTTATCATTCAAAGGCACCCTTATTAATTCCTTTCCATTTATATCGGTAACTGATACAGTGTATAAACTATTATCAGGAAGATCGTTACGATCAAAACTTATGTACTCTGATGCCGGATTCGGATAAAAATGAAGTTTATTTCTACTGTTCTGGTAAATATCATGAACTGAAGTATTTACAGGACGACCCACAACAGGCCTTATCATCAGGGTACCTGATTTCTGGGAGGTGAACCATGTGCCGTTCATCCAGTAGAGCAGGTTCCCCCTGTGAGGTGTATTTACATCAAATCCTGCATTAAGGAAGGTTTCTGACCGTTGTTTCCAGCCGACATAAAAAATATTTTCCACGGCTACTCCCGAGGGAAGAAAATATGTATGGAAACCGTTGATATCATCTCCCTGTTCTACCATTACTTCCTGCCGTGAATAAAGGACATCTCCCGGTATTCCGTTATTATCTTTCCAGACCATCAGGCCGAAGGCTCTCTGGTTGGAATTCATGTAACTATCATTGAAGCAAATACTTATTGCCCTAAGAGTATCCTTTGTATAGGATCTGAACCTGTATGCAACCATGGCATTCCGTGATCCGAGTCCGTTAACTCCGTACCCCGCTTCTGCCGACCCGTCGTCAAATGCAAAGTAATTATGAAATTTCTGGAAATATGTGACAGTGTCATTTCCCTTCGGATCGAAGTCATCTGTAATAAGCCAGCTGGTCACCTTAAACAGAGCTGAATCACGGTTGAATGTATTAAAGGTATAGAACAGATTGGCATCATAATCCACATTGGTTAGAGGATCGATGTTGGTAGCACCTGCAGAAAACGATAAAGCTTCCGTATTATCATATACATCCCATATTTTAAAATACCTTGTAACATTTCTGACTATTGTATCATTATTCCTGTATTTTATCGGTATTGTGGCTCCCATTTCCTGGAGATAGATCTGATTGAATTGAGTGACAGGCATTGCCTCATGATTTTTGAGGAGGGAGCGGAAGGGTTTACGGAATGCGACATCGGGGAATATTGTATCTCCCTCATTTCTGTTCCTGTCGAGAAGAACATAATCGATATTCCAGTGATCACAGTTGCCGGTCATAGACGGATCGTTCACATTCGGGCTAAGGCTTGCGTAATTGCTGAATCTGAACCTGAATCCTTTCCTGAGGAATTTTTCCTGATCTATTTTCAGAAGGACGGGTCTGAAACCGTCAGCAGAATCTCCGGCAGCGTTCCACACTGAATACCATCTTTTGTCCAGGGGAGAATACATCTGGAGAGTGAGAGAATCATTCCCTTCCGGGATGTCACCTAATCCCCCCGGCTGATAGTAAAAGCTCAGCCATATATTATCGGACGGAGAGAAACTGAGATCAATAGGTTGTGATGTAAGGTAATCTGCTTTGAAAGAAGTTTCTGATGCGTTATCATATAAGCGTCCGGAACTGTTCAGCGCGTCAAAGGTGGCTATGCCGCTTGTTATCTGCTTATCAGAATATGTATTATTTATAAAGACATAGTCATCGCTCCATTTCCTGTTATCCGGGAAAACATCACTGCCGGAAAAATCGTCAAAGAACGGAAGCTTAAGGGTATCGGCAGCAATAGATCTGGCTGAGAGAGAGTATGTTTTTTTCAGCAGGGGGTTGGATGTCAGTCCCGTGACAATTTCCTGTCCTGTCAGGATCAATGGACAGGACAAAATGAGAATAATATTTGTTAAAGTCCTTAATATCATCAGGATCATTTAACCTTTCGGGAAAAGAGAGCCGCTGTGATCGTAGTATCAGGGACAGCCATTGTCGAGTCTGACGGGAGCTTGAGAGAATCTGTTGTCATCCATAGATATATTGATGATCCCAGCTGAAGTGTCGCATCATACCTGTATTCAGGATTCTGTTTATAGACAAATGCTTTTAGGCTGTCCTCGCCAGTACGTATTGTATTGTCGAAAATGAAGGTTCCCAGATTAAGCGATGTACTAAGTATCCTGTCGGTGGCTGATTCAAGGGTCATACCTATCAGGTCGGGCACAGGAGTACGCTGGTTGCTTAATCCCTTTCCCAGTACCAGGTCGATGACCGAACCTTTCTGTATCGAATCACCCGGTGTTATATCTCTGCTGTTATATAGTTGATTGAGAACTACATTAATCGAAAGATCGGGCTTATATCTTAATGATCCCATAACCAGTCCGGAGCTTTCGATAAGAGCTATTGCCTGCCTTAGCGGAAGATCGACAAGATCAGGTACGGCAACCATTTCGGGACGGAAAGCATTGATTGTAAGAGCTACATTTCTCCACTTCTTTACTTTAAAACCTGGCCTGGGATTCTGTTCTGCAACACAACCTCGCATTACAGTCGTAGTATAAACGGAATCTATTACATGATACCTCATTTTGGATTTCTTTGCCTGAACTTTGACCGCCTCCATATTAAGACCCACTAAATCGGGAACGGGAACAGCCTGTCCGTGCCTAGTATACAGATTCAGTCCTATAAGCAATATCATCAATACCCCGAATATGATAATGAATGCAATACCAAGCTGTTTCAGGAACAGTCTACTTAATATGAAATTCTTTAAGCTCATACAGGCAAGATGTACATTTTAGATAACGCAAATGTACAGATAAAATTATTAATTGATCCTGTTATATAGGGAGTCACGTTCAACCGGAATGTAGCCTGCTTCCGAAATGAGTTTGCAGATCTCCCCGCTTGTCATTACGGGATTCTTTTCACCGGAACCGGCCATTGAGTATATCTTTGTTGTATCATCGATAGTTCCGTCAAGATCATCTGCACCGAATGAAAGGCTTATCTGTGCCACAGTTCTTCCGGTCATAGGCCAGTAAGCTTTCAGGTGAGGGATATTATCAAGAAAGATCCTGGCAACGGCATAGTTCCGGAGATCTTCAATTATGCTGACTTCTCCTAAATGCGACATTCTGTTATTTGCCTTTTTGAATTTGAGGGGGATGAAAGCATTGAAGCCCATGGTTCTGTCCTGGAGAATCCTCAGCCTGTTCATATGATCAATCCTGTGGGCATAGGTCTCTATGTGCCCGTAAAGCATGGTTGCATTTGAAGATATTCCGGTTTTGTGGGCAGTCTCGTGGATCATCAGCCATTGTCCGGATGTGGTCTTTTCATTACTTATCTGTTCTCTGAGCTGCTCATCAAATATTTCAGCTCCTCCTCCGGGGATTGAATCCAGGCCATAATCCTTGAGAAGAGCAAGCCCTTTATCGGGTGTCAGACCCGCCATTCTTATCATGTGATCGAGTTCGACTGCCGAGAATGCTTTTACATGAAGCGAGGGTCTGTGTCCCTTTATCCTGCTGATAAGACTCCCGTAAAAATGAATATCATGTGAGGGGTGCACACCACCTGTAATATGCACTTCCGTTACATTTTTTCCGTCGAACCTGCGCAGAGTATTCAGCATATCATCATGACTGTAGTCCCAGCTTTCGGGATCTCCCGCCGGCCTCCTGTAGGAACAGAAACGACAGTTATAAATGCAAATGTTTGTCGGTTCAATATGGAAATTCCTGTTATAATATGCATAATTGCCGTTTTTCCTGCGTCTGACTACCGAAGCAAGCAGTCCGAGGAGGGCAAGGTCGGCTTTTTCATAGAGAACCAGACCTTCTCCGGGAGTAAGTCTTGTACCCGATATTGTCTTTCCGGCTATTTCCCTCAGTTCTTTATCGGCAATATAATCAGGGATCAGACTCATAGTGTAAAATTAACAAAAAAGGCGCCCTGTATGGCACCTTTCAGATAATATTTCAGATCAGATTCAGCCTTTCAGCTTCAGCTCTGATGATACAGTTAGTTTCTTTCTGCCCTTTGCCCTGCGTGAAGCAAGAACTCTTCTTCCATCATGTGTTGACATTCTTTCCCTGAACCCGTGCTTGTTTGCTCTTTTCCTTCTGGAAGGCTGAAAAGTCCTTTTCATCTGTTAATAATTTTAAATTTCTCTGGCTTTAATTTGAGACCGCAAATATAGTTAAATTTTCAAATAATAAAATCATAGCGGATATTTTTTAACCGCAAAGAGCGCAAAGGTTATCACAAAGGGCACAAAGGGATAAAGTAATTTAACAATATTTGCGAATAGAAAAGATTAAGAAAAAGGTACAGGGAGGTAGACTATTTTCTTTGTTTCGAAGAATGGTTCGGGGAACAAATCCTTTATTTCCCATATCCTGACTGAACTGCCAAAACTCCCCAGTTCGCGGTTCAGATCGCCGCCTTTCAGACAGATTATACCATTTACCGGGTTGTTTTCGCTATTTGAAATTATATTCTTTTTTGTCAGTTGAACAAAAGCCGGGAATTCCATTACAGCCCTGCTGATTATAAAGTCAAATTTGCCGGTTTCCTCTTCAATTCTTTTTCTTATGAATCTGACATTATCAAGTCTTAATTCATCAGCGACTGCTGCTACAACTTTAATCTTTTTGCCTATTGAATCAAGAAGTGTGAATTCCGAACCTGGAAAGAGAATAGAAAGAGGTATTCCGGGAAATCCTCCTCCGGTTCCAACGTCAAGGATCCGGGTTCCGGGCATGAAATTGAAAATTCTGGCGATTGACAAGGAATGAAGGACATGGTGAATGTAGAAATTTTCAATATCCTTTCTTGAAATGACATTTATCCTGCTGTTCCACTCTTCATACAGCGGTTTGAGAGATGAAATTTTCTTTCTCTGAACTTCTGAGAGGGACGGGAAATATCTGAAAATTATTTCAGGCATTACCTGGCGCCGGTTTTCACGAATATATTGTAAAGCAGGGTCTTGGCCCGGTATAACTGTGCTTTAACAGTTCCTATCGGTATTTTAAGCTCCGCTGATATCTCCTCATAGGAAAATTCCTTGTAATATCTGAGCTCTATTATCTCCCTGTAGGGCGATTTCAGCTGGGTTACTATTTTCCTGAGAGTGGCTATCTTCTGGTCATTTATCAGCGCCTCTTCAGGATCGGGGAGGTCAGACTGGATATTTACTGTCATCGTATCCATGATGTCCTTATCCTGATTGACAGGGATGGGCGATGATTGCTTTTTCCTGATGAAATCGATGCAATTGTTGGTAGCAATCATGAAAAGCCATGTGCTGAATGCAAAGCGTGGCGTATAGCTGTCGATGCTCCTGAATGCCTTGCCGAAGGCCTCAATAGTAAGATCCTCGGCATCAATCGGATTATTTACCATTTTCAGCAGCATGAAATAAATTGAATCCCTGTAACGGTTCATCAGCCCGGCAAAAGCCTTTTCATTACCTTTTTTTGCATCTTCTACAAGAATAAGGTCGGCCTTCGCTTTTTCTGAAAGCTCCTGGTTTACTTCCATTTGTTTTTACCCGATCTGCTAATTGTATTGCTAAGAAAAATTACACTGTTTATCACAGGGGAAAAGATATCAAAAAACAATGAATATCCGGCTATCCCCTTTTCGTTTAATATCTTCTGTCCCTGAACAAGGACTATAATCTGGCTTATCAATCTCATTCCGAAAATCGCTGCGGTGACCTGCCACAGGAATAATGGTATCATCAGTATTATGAAAGAAATATAGAAAAGCATCCTGGTGAGAGGTTCCGTGATTATCATGAATTTATGCCGTGTCTTATAATACGGGGCGGCAGTAAAATGTCTTTTTTTCTGTATTATCCAGTCTTTGAGGGTGGTACAGGGTACCGACATCGTGTGGCTGTCTTTCCTGAAATCTACCCGGGTATTTGTTCCGGTGGCGTTGGCATTTACAAAAAGATCATCATCGCCTGAGATCACATGGGTGTGCCCTTCGAATCCCTTCTTCCTGAAAAACAACGATTTTCTGTATGCCATATTACGACCCACACCCATATAGGGGATACCTCTTATCGCCATTCCCAGATATTGAAGCGCTATCATAAAAGTATCATAACGGATATATTTGTTCAGCAGGCCTTTCCTTTTCATATATCCGCTATAACCCAGTACAAGCTCGGTCTTTTCATCAAAATTTGATGTCATTCCTGTTATCCATCCCCTTGATGCTGCCCTGCAATCAGAATCTGTAAAAAGGAGTATTTCATTCGAAGCTGCCTTGATCCCGATGAACTGGGCAAATTTCTTGTTATGTGTGAAACGGGGATCTTTACTGACTGTTGATATCTTTAGTCCCGGATATTTAAGAAGGAAACTTCCAAGTACACTATAGGTGTCATCCTCCGAGCAATCATCTACCACGACGACTTCAAAATCGGGATAATCCTGCTCCAGGATTGAAGGGAGGAAATTGCGCAGGTTCTCTGCTTCATTTCTTGCACAGATTATAACTGAAACAGGCTGCCTGCCGGTATTTGCCTGGGGATGCCTGTATCGGGGGACTGCATAATAGAACCGGAGATAATAGATCAATTGCACCGCTGCTGACAGTGCAAATACAATAAATACGACCGAAAGGAACAGGTTTTCCTGAAAAATCATTGAACTTTCATAATCCGGTCACAATATTAGCAAGATAATCGGAATCCGGGAGAATAGTTTTCAACAAAAATTATCTTATAATTTTCTAAGGCCGCATGGATGAATTACATTTGTGCTGCTGTTTACGGTGCATTTTTATGTTTGAAATCAGGACAAAAGATAAGGATACAAGAGCCAGGACGGGTGTTCTCCGGACAGACCACGGGGATATTCCTACTCCAATCTTCATGCCTGTAGGTACCGGCGGAACCGTGAAAGGTATACTTCAGCGTGATCTGGAGGAAGATATTGATGCAAGGATCATCCTGGGAAATACCTATCATCTCTATCTTCGTCCGGGTACTGAAATACTTAAAGAGGCCGGAGGACTTCACAGGTTCATGTCATGGAAAAGGCCTGTACTCACTGACAGTGGCGGTTATCAGGTATTCTCACTTGCAAACAACAGAAAGCTGACAGACGAAGGGGTTGTGTTCAAATCCCATATTGACGGATCCAGACATGTATTTACACCAGAGAATACAGTAGATATTCAGAGGGTAATAGGGGCCGATATAATTATGGTCCTTGACGAGTGCGCCCCTTTTCCGTGCGATCACCGGTATGCACAAAAATCTGTTGAGCTGACCCATCAATGGCTCGACAGGGCTGTTGAAAGATTCCGGAGCAGTGAACCTGTATGGGGATGGCAACAGTATCTTTTCCCTATTGTCCAGGGCGGGATTTTTGATGATCTCAGAAAATTATCTGCAGAAAAGATAGCTTCGAAAGGTATGGCCGGCAATGCGATCGGAGGATTATCGGTCGGGGAACCTGCAGAAGAGATGTACAGGACTATCGAGATCGTTAATGAGATACTGCCCGAAGACAGGCCAAGATACCTGATGGGGGTGGGGACCCCTGCAAATATCCTCGAAGCCATAGAAAGAGGTATCGACATGTTCGATTGTGTTATGCCAACCCGTAACGGACGTAACGGAATGCTTTTTACATCACAGGGGATAATAAACATAAGGAACAAACGATGGGCAAACGATTTCAGTCCGATAGATCCTGAAGGACCATCGGCAGTAAGCCTTATATACTCAAAGGCCTATCTGAGACATCTTGTGATTTCCGGCGAAATGCTTGGAGGACAGATTTCAAGCCTTCAGAACCTGGCATTCTATCTGAAACTGGCTGAAGATGCCAGGAAAAAAATTGAGGAAGGGGATTTTAAAAGATGGAAAGACAAAACGATAAAAAAGGTCTCGGAAAAAATCTGAGATCCCTGAAGCCTAAAATAATCGATTTCTATATAATCAGGAAGTTCCTGGGAACCTTCCTGTTCTGTCTTGCCCTGATATTGACAATTGCCGTCATTTTTGACCTTTCTGAAAAGCTTGATAACTTTATGGAAAAGGAAGCTCCGTGGCAGGCTGTCGTGTTTGATTACTACCTTAATTTCATTCCCTATTTTGCCACACTGTTTGCTCCGCTGTTCGTTTTCATAACGGTTATCTTCTTTACTTCAAGAATGGCTGTCAACACTGAAATAATTGCCATACTTAACAGCGGTATGAGCTTCAGGAGAATGATGTGGCCCTACTTCCTCTCATCACTTGTAATCGCAGGAGTGATTTTCTATCTTACCAACTTCATAATCCCGCATGCAAATCTTGTCCGGCTCGATTTCGAGGATAAGTATTACAGACCCCGGGGAAGGAGACTGAATATTGAAAATGTACACCGCCAGGTCTATCCCAATGTATATGTTTATATTGAATCTTACAGCCCTATTTATATGCGGGGAAGGAACTTCACTATTGAGAAATTTGATGAAGATGGCAAACTGGTTTCCAAAATATCAGCTCCTACAGTTACATGGGATTCAGTGTCAAACAAATGGTCTGTCCTGAATTATACTCTGCGTGAAATAAACGGAATGGAAGATGTTGTCACAAAAGGGACAAGCATAGATACAACACTTATAATCAGGCCTGAAGATTTTTCGAGGGATCCGAGTTTTGTCGGCACAATGACATTCGAGGAACTGGATGAATATATTGACCTGCTGAAGCTTCAGGGGTCGGAAGAAATAAAAGTATTCCTGATAGAGAAGCACAGGCGTTTTGCAAGCCCTTTCGCTGTATTTATCCTTACCCTGATAGGAGTAACACTGTCGTCAAGAAAAGTCAGGGGAGGCATCGGGATGAATATTGGTATTGGACTTGCACTGAGCTTTTCGTACATCTTTTTTCAGCAGTTCGCATCGCAGTTCTCTCTGAAAGGGAACCTGAGCCCCTTGCTGGCGGAATGGATCCCAAATATGATTTATATGGTTATTGGTGTGGTGCTTTACAAATTGGCGCCGAAATAGTTTCAATTAATCATACAATTTCCTTAAACTTGTAACCCTGTTTAGAGAGACTGCGTGAAAAGCATGCTCTTGTCGTCTTACCCCTAAATCCCCCAGGGGGGACTTATTGAACTACTGAAACTTATAAAGCCCCCCTTGGGGGGTTTGGGGGTAGATAAGGATTTTTACACAGTCTCTGGAGCAGGCGGATAAATTTTTAATAAAGGTAACAATGGCGCTTAACAGTAAGATAAAGGAGCTGAAGGAAAAGCGTGAGAAGCTTCTCCTCGGCGGGGGTCAGCAGGCTATAGAAAAGCAGAAAGCGATGGGCAAGCGTACTGCCAGGGAACGTATTATGTCCCTTCTCGACCAGGGTTCCTTCACGGAATATGATCTCTTTGTTGAACATGATGCCCGTGATTTTGATATGGACAAGAAATCGCTGCCAAGCGATGGAGTGATCATCGGATCGGGTACCATCGACGGATCTCCTGTGGCTATCTATGCCCAGGATTTCACTGTTGCAGGCGGATCACTCGGGCTTATGCATTCGAGAAAGATTACCAAGATCATGGACCATGCTCTCAGGATGAGGGTGCCTTTAATAGGTATCAATGATTCAGGCGGGGCAAGGATACAGGAAGGAGTGAACTCCCTTGCAGGTTATGGTGAAATATTCTTCAGAAATACAATTTCGAGCGGTGTGATCCCGCAGATATCAGTTATTCTTGGCCCCTGTGCCGGCGGAGCTGTCTATTCACCTGCTCTTACCGATTTCGTTTTCGTTGTCGACAAGATTTCAAAAATGTTCATAACGGGCCCGGAAGTAATAAAAACAGTCCTAGGCGAGGAAATTTCAATGGAAGATCTGGGCGGAGCCCGCGTACACAGCGAGATTACAGGAAATGCACATTTTTACTCGGAAAGCGAAGATGAATGCTTTGCCGGCATAAAGAAACTGGTCTCATTCATCCCGCGGAATAACAGCACTAAGGCAGGTATCATTGAGCCTGCAGAACCGCTTCCCGGATTCAATATAGATAAGATAGTTCCTGACGATCCTACATTACCCTATGATGTAAGGGATGTTATCAGAGCGGTAACCGACAGATCTGATTTCTTTGAGATAATGGAACACTATGCCAGGAACATTGTAATTGGTTTTGGCCGGATTGAAGGCCGTACGGCCGGTTTCGTTGCAAACCAGCCGATCGAAATGGCGGGAGTCCTTGATGTTGATTCATCCGATAAAGCTGCAAGATTCATCCGCTACTGCGATGCATTCAACATACCCATAATCACTTTTGTTGATATACCCGGTTACCTTCCGGGCGTTGACCAGGAACATGCCGGAGTGATACGCCATGGTGCAAAGATACTGTATTCATACAGCGAAGCCACGGTGCCTAAAATAACAGTTATCCTGAGGAAAGCTTACGGCGGAGGATATATAGCTATGAGCTCACGCCACCTGAGAGCCGATTATGTTTTTGCATGGCCTACCGCCGAGATAGCCGTGATGGGCCCCGAAGGAGCAGCAAATATTATATTCAGGAAAGATATAATGTCATCGGATGATCCCGAAGAAACAAGAAAACAAAAGGTTGAAGAATATAAGAAGAAATTTGCAAATCCTTATGTGGCAGCATCAAAAGGATATGTGGATGCTGTTATAGAACCTTCAGAAACAAGAAGATTCCTTAAACATTCAATTATTGTATCGGAGAATAAGGAGGTACAAATGCCTCAGAAGAAACACGGACTGCCGCCTTTCTGATCTCTGAATTTCAATAATAAACTGTCATACTATGGAAAAAGACCCTAAACCGGAGGTACTTAATATAGACACCAGCCTTTACGTTACCAGGATCAGTAACAAATTCAGGAACCGTAAACCCTGGGTAAAACCAGATCCGCGATCAGTACTGAGCAGCATTCCGGGCACCATTCTTGATATTCTAGTGAAACCGGGACAGGATGTTAAGAAGGGAGAGGAACTGATGATCCTTGAGGCCATGAAAATGCAGAATATGCTTAAGGCTGCATCCGGAGGCAGGATACGGACTATTCCCGTAAAGAAAGGCGACAGGGTGGCAAAGGGAACATTGCTACTTGAATTTGAATGATTTACAGGTCTCCCTCAAAAATAACATGATCCCTGATATAGCCGGGGATTTCCCCGATATCCCTGAAAATACCATAAACTGTCGATCCGCTGCCCGACATCGAACTGTATAATGCACCGGCAGCGTAAAGAGAATTCTTTATTGTTTCTATTTCAGGATAAAGCTTAAAGACATATTGTTCGAAATCATTTATTACCGATCCCTTCCATTCTGAAGGATGAAGCCTGAACAGTTCCTCAAGATTTTTTTCAGGCCGGGCAGGGATACAATTGTTATATGCATCGCGTGTGCTGATGCGTATACCTGGATTAACAAGGACTAATTTATATCCCCGGGGCAGATAATCCACAGGTTTCAGCATTTCACCGCGTCCTGTTGCAAATGACGGAACGGGATCGATGAAGAACGGACAATCACTGCCCACTTCAAGGGCAATATTTTTCAGCGTGTAATTGTCGATTGAAAGCCTGAAACACTTGTTAATGGCCTTCATTATACAGGCAGCGTCGGAGGATCCTCCACCCAGACCTGCTGCTGCCGGGATCTTCTTATGAAGGTGGATCTTAAGGAAGGGAACATCATAACTCTCCCGCATTTTTTTAAGGGCCCTCATTACAAGGTTCTCCTTAGGCCGCGAACCGATGTTTATCCCGGTAACCTCCAGAGTATCCTCCTTTACCTGTTCCCGGGGAACCACAAACTCCAGAGCATCACTTAACCCTGTCGGATAGAAGATGGTTTCAATATTATGAAATCCGTCATCCCGCTTTCCGGTCACCCGCAATCCTATGTTTATCTTTGCTCTGGGAAACGATATCATTGGCAGGTATTTTTCGTAAAAGTAGAAAAAAAGGCGCTCTTTTTTCAACAAGTTTTTAACAAATCCTGTTTGTAATAAAACCCGTGCAGAAGGGATACAGGAAGCCTGTAATATATACCTTTGAAGCCGGTGGAAACCCGGGAATAATCTCTGGTTAAATACATATAAATCAGTAATATAGGATCATGGCAAAGCAGATCAAGACAGGTAAGCCTGTGGTGACGGTTTTACCCGATTTCGGGAAAGTGCCTCCCCAGGCCATAGATATGGAAGAGGCTGTTCTCGGTGCAATAATGCTTGAAAAGGAGGCTGTGATCACTATCCTGGATATTCTTAAGCCGGAGAGCTTTTACAAGGATTCCCACAGAAAGATCTTCAAAGCTGTTTCCGATCTGTCGACACGGGAGTTTCCGGTAGATCTGTATACTGTGACGGAAGAATTGCGGGCTCACGGGGAACTTGAAAGCATTGGCGGTCCTGTGTATCTTTCCCAGCTTACTTCGAAGGTCGTGTCAGCAGCAAATGTCGACTATCACGCACGGATCGTAGCACAGAAATATATCCAGAGGGAGCTGATAAGGGTGTCGACCGAGATACAGACACGGTCATTTGACGATACGTGGGATGTAACTGAACTGCTCGATTATTCGGAAAATGAGCTTTTCCAGATTGCCGAGGGAAATATAAAGAGAGAAGTATCTCCGATCAACATGGTCATAAAGGAAGCAATAAAGGAGATTGAGGAGGCAGGTAAAAGGGAAGATGCACTGGTCGGCATACCGTCGGGTTTTACCAAGCTCGACCGTCTTACCTCCGGTTGGCAGAAAGCCGAACTGGTTATTATTGCAGCCAGGCCGTCAATGGGAAAGACTGCATTCGCGTTGTCGATGGCAAGGAATATGGCAATTGATCATGGCAAAAAAGTAGCGATCTTCAGCTGTGAGATGTCTTCGATCCAGCTTGTAAACAGGCTTATAGTTGCCGAGACAGATATAGCCGGGGACAAGATAAGGAACGGCCGGCTGTCGGAGGAGGAATGGAAGCAGCTCGATACAAGGATCAAAAAGCTTGTTCAGGCCCCGATCTTTATTGATGATACCCCTGCGATCTCAATCTTCGAACTCAGGGCGAAATGCCGGCGACTGATGGCACAACATAAGCTCGATATAGTCATTGTCGACTACCTTCAGCTCATGTCGGGGCCCGACAATGCCGGAAGCAGGGAGCAGGAAGTCAGCAATATCTCCCGTTCACTTAAAAGTATTGCCAAGGAGCTTAATGTACCTATCATTGCTCTTTCCCAGCTTAACCGTTCGGTGGAAATGAGGGGCGGTACAAAACGGCCTCTGCTGTCGGATCTCAGGGAATCGGGAGCAATAGAACAGGATGCCGATATGGTTGTATTTATCCACAGGCAGGAGAAATTCGGGATGCTTACTTTCGACGACGGATCGTCAACAAAGGGTATTGCCGAAATTATCCTTGCAAAAAACCGTAACGGCCCCGTGGACGATGTAAGGCTGCGGTTCAGGGAAGAAAAAGCCCAGTTCGTGGATATGGATGAATTCGATATTGATAATCTGCCCGAAATGAACGGAACACAGAGCATCACTCTGGGTTCAAAGATGAATCACGACCGACTGAGGGATACGGGCAGCGATTTTGACAGGGAACATGATTATCACGATGAACCTCCTTTTGCCTGATCAGTTCCGGGTCAGTCAAACTTTAAGATAAACCTGAAGCCTGCACTTCTGAATTTAAGGTTGTCAAAACCTGCAAAAATACCCGCTTCACCTACAAGGAACAGTTCTGATATGCTGTATCCGGCTTCGAACCAGGAGCTGTTCTTCCTTGTACCCAGCCAGGATATGCTCAGATTTTCACGCATGAGAGTATTGCTTAAGCCGGGAAGATATTTAAGGAGAAGATAGGGTGTCGTGTATTTGATATGAGCCTCACCAAATAACCGTGGTGTGCTGAGGGAATAATATGCCGGGAGGAAGAATGCATCCTCATAATCGTTCAGCAAGACGGGAAATGATTGAACATTGAAGTGAAAGAAATCGTAGAATGGTAAATATGTATTGTTAAGAAATCCTCCCGTTCTGACTCTCCATCTGAATTCGCTGAATGCCCCCGGTTCATATTTCTTCGAGGCCTCCAGCCTAATCATATCGAAATGCCTGTAACGTTCTGAAGGTATTGTATATTCATTTATCCCGTGTTTCCAGGAAAACCTGAATTCCGGCCATTCAGATCCGGCCGGGATCCTTCTGCCATTATTCATCCTGTACTTCTGATCAGGAGTAAAGGTAATATCGGCTGTAAATTCATAATGGACCTGATCGCGCAGGGAATTCAGCGGATCCGCATCACCGGCCAGGTAGGGATTGTCAGGCAGATTGACTGTATATTCTTCTGATTTTCTGAAGAATGAGAAGCCGGTCGTGTTTTCAAGCACTCTCCTGTTCTCGTAACCTGCTGATAATTCAAGTCTGAGACTGTTTGAAAAATTCTTTCTGAATCCTCCGGTAATGTACTGTGATTCGTACAGTTTTAGGTAATTCTTTTTAAGCAGGAGAGATGTCATTGAATTCAGGAATGTGTTTATACTTCCTCCTGATGCAATATCGGAGCTCATCACACCTGTCCTCAGGAAGAGTGATGCGGGATTTGTTTTTCCGAAACTGTAACCGCTGTTTATACGCCACATTATTCTCTCCCGGCTGAAAGCATAATCAATTTCGGGTGCAATCCACCAGGATCCGGATCTTCTTGTCTGTTTTGATAATCTGAAGTCAAATCCATATGCAAATCCGTCCACGGTATTGAACCTGAGGTTTTCAGGATCCGCAATACCGCCGAAAGTGAATCTTAATCCGGTGGTATCTGACCAGGTATGTCCTGCTGTCAGCTTTTTAAATGATCCGGCAAATTTGCTTTTTCCCTTTTTTCGGGGTGAAGAAGCAGACGTATCCTGTCTTACTTCTCTGACATCTCTTACGGCCAGGTCATTCTTTATGCTGTCGCGTATCCTTATACTCCTTATCTCCGGTTCGGAAAGCGGAATAGGTCTGATGGCAGCCCAGTAGGCACTGTCCTTCTTATTTGCATCTTTCTCAATAATATGTGTCGTGTTATCCCTTATCTCCCGGTCGTTTCTCACACTGTCGGGAAAAGCCTTCTCCGATTCCCTGTTCATAAGGCGCGACATTACGATCATATCGCGGTTGGTGAGTTCATCCTTTTCAAGAATCTTTTCTATCTTCTGCTGGTTTTTTGAAACAGGCTTATGCGTTTCGGTAGCAGACGGAACTGATACCGGCACATGCGAAAAAGCATCACTTCCCGGCTTCCTCAACGCAGAATTCAGGGTGACCTCAGAATATTTTACAGATGTCCCGTATCCTGCATCAGCCCTGAACCCGAGTATGCCGATGTTCATCTCAAATTTCAGACTTACAGGCATCCATATCTCTTCCTGAACAGGGATATAGATCTGTTCGATACTTAATTTTCCCGCCATATTCTCGTTGGTAAGGTCAAGACTGTGAAGGCACCACAGATCTTCAATTATATAGATGATCCCTTCGAACAGCTGCTGACTTTTCATTCTCGGGATCACCTGGATCTTGCTTACCGTATTATTCCCCTGCAGTGAAGCTCCAAGGTATTTGAACCTGTAGTATGAAAAAGCCTGGGGTGAGAGGGGTGATATTGCCAGATCTGCTATGACCGGCTGGTAGAAGCTGGCCTGGATTATGTCCATTGGGGAAATATTATCACCCTGGTCGGGGAAAGTGCTGTTTATTGAAATGACCCTCTGACGATATGTGGCCGGAGCTGTGAATTCTATCTCATTGAATGATTCCATAAGGTAGACCTCACCTTCTTTAATTGAAGCTGCTTCAGTTGAAGCATCCCCGTCAGAATCCATTTTAATCGACCTTTTTATTATCCTGGGGATCCTGTTGATGACCAGATTCCCTTTTATATAAACTTCAGCTTTGTATGAATTGATCTGATTGAGGTGATACGGAGCCATTCCGATGGCTTTCCGCATTATATTATATGCCGGATCCTCACCTGTAGCCGAGATCCTGACCTCGGGAATTTCATAATACTGCACGGGAAGAACAACATTTTTTGTTATTGTTCCTTCATGTATCCTGATGTCGTAAAAAACAGGGGTGTATCCCAGGCTCTGGTAAGTGACAAGGTACTTTCCTTCCGGCAGCTTTATCTCATAATCACCTTTTGTGTTGGCAGTAGTACCCTGCTTAAGCTCCTGTATACTTACTGTGGAATAAGGAATTGGATCACCCGATTCAGTCGTGATCCTGCCTTTGAGCACCTGCGAAAATGATATACCCGAATTCAGGATTATAAGCAGGGAAAGGATAGCAGCACGATTCATATATCGGGATTATTATTCATCTTTTCCGGCAACAACAAGCACTATTTCCCCTTTCGGCGGTTTCTGTTCATAATGATCAGACAGGGAAGCCAGTGTCCCCCTTATATTTTCTTCAAAAATCTTGGTGAGTTCCCTCGATACTGAAGCGGGCCGGTCAGGGCCGAAATGTGCCGCCATCTCTGCCAGTGTCTTTAAAAGTCTGAACGGCGACTCATAAAAGATCATTGTCCGGGTCTCATTTTCAAGTGAGGTCAGTCTCTTCTGCCTGCCTTTCTTTACCGGAAGGAAGCCTTCAAAGCAGAACCTGTCGGAAGGCAGCCCCGAATTTACAAGTGCAGGTATTAATGCTGTGGCACCGGGAAGTGTTTCAACCTCTATTCCCCTCTCAATACATTTTCTGACGAGAAGGAATCCGGGATCAGAAATCCCTGGTGTACCGGCATCCGAAATAAGAGCTGCTGTCTTTCCCGATTCGATAATTGAGCAAACTGACTCGACAGCTTTATGCTCGTTGAACTTATGGTGCGGAATCATTTTCGACCTTATATTGTAATGCTTCAGCAGCATTCCGGCATGGCGTGTGTCTTCAGCAAGTATGATATCAGCAGTTCCAAGGATCTCCACAGCTCTGAAAGTAATATCCTTCAGATTGCCTACCGGAGTCGGAATAAGGAACAATTTACTCATTAGCCGGGAATTTTCTTTTTACAAGTTCAAGAAGCTGCTTTGCTGCTTTATTTTCAGCATCATTTCCGGCAATATTCATTACGATGCTGCTGGCATCACCAAAAGTGCCTGTATTTTCAAGGCTTGAGATTGTCTTGTTATACAGCTCGGAATTACCGTTAAAAAGCTCCCTGATAAAAAGGAATCTGTCATTTATCCCTATTGCTTCAGACAGACTGTTTATAGGTTTTGATTTCAGATGCCCTGCCACATCCTCTTCCTCCTTACGGATTCCAAGCTTCTCGTTCAGACTTTCTGTGCGCTTGCCAAACGTATCTCCCAGTGTAACTGTTTCAGCCGGTTTCTTTGGCGCCCTTACAGGCTCATCCTTTACTTTTAAAGGCTCCTGACGGCGCGTATCAGGCTTTGGTACTGTCTTTTCCTGCTTTTTCTGTTCAGTAACGGGTTTCTCATTTACAGGTTTTTCAGGGCTTACTTTTTGCTCATATACTTCTTTTGCATCAGGTGAATTATCCTGGAGATTTTTCAGAAGCCTTATCACCTCCGCCGCATTCCTGCACTTTGATTTCGCCAGTTCAACCTGCAGGAAGGGTACATTCCTGTAACTTTTCAGATCCTCAATTATCTCTACCGCTTCATTCAGCTCCCTTATTATCAGATCGACAGTAGTATTGAAATCCATGACTATTATTATTAATAAAACAAACCAATTAGCTTACTTTGCAAAAGTAATTATATTTCCAGAGTCATAACGGAATATAATTGCAAATTGGTGCGCCACAGTTGATATAAAACATATGGATGTCCTGGAAAATCTGGCAGGTATGACCGGTAAAAGGGGAGCAATTGAAGTAATTACTGGTTCAATGTTCTCAGGCAAGACCGAGGAACTGATAAGGAGGCTGAGGAGGGCTCAGTTTGCCGGTCTGAAGGTAGAAATATTCAAGCCGTCGATGGATAAGAGATATTCGGAAACAAGGATAGTGTCACACGATGAAAAATCGATCCTTTCAACGCCGGTCGATCATGCGTCCTCAATCCTGATGCTTGCCGGGAATGTGAAGGTAATAGGGATCGATGAAGCGCAGTTTTTTGACAATTCAATTGTTGATGTCTGTAATAGGCTTGCAGATAATGGATTAAGAGTGATCGTGGCCGGACTGGATATGGATTTCATGGGAAAGCCGTTTGGCCCGATGCCGGCGCTGATGGGAATAGCCGAATTTGTTACAAAGGTTCATGCAATCTGCATGAGATGCGGGAACCTCGCCCATTATTCATTCAGGAAATCGGATGAGGAACAGGTGGTGGTACTGGGTGAAAAAGACAAATATGAACCGCTTTGCAGAACTTGTTATAATATTGCAAAAGAAAATGGTTAAGTACTATGACCTTTGTGTCCTTAGTGTTTACCTTTGTGTCCTTTGTGGTTAAATAAAATTCTACTTAAACCACAAAGAGCACAAAGTTCACACGAAGGGCACAAAGAGATTGGGTAAATACTGTACATTTTTGAATTAAACAGATTATATCTCTTTTAACGGAACTTACTTGAGATTTACCTCTTCTGAAATTGCGCGAATTGTGAATGGGACTCTGACCGGGGACCCTGATCTTCAGGTGACGGATGTTATAACTGACAGCCGGAACATTAATGTTACTGAAGGACTTGTTTTTTTTGCCATAAGCGGAAAGAACCACGACGGCCACAATTTCCTGGAAAACCTTTATAATAAAGGTGTAAGGGTCTTCATTGTTGAAAGGCTTCCTTCAGATATTTCAGGATTTCATGGAGCAGCAATTATCGTCACAGAAAATTCCGTGAGAGCTCTCCAGCTTCTTGCCGCACATGTAAGGAAAACATTCAGGTCACCTGTCATAGCAGTTACCGGGAGTGCCGGAAAGACAATTGTAAAGGAATGGCTTGCCGATGTACTGGGGCTTGCTCTTCCTGTTGTACGTAGCCCCAGGAGTTATAACTCACAGATCGGGGTGCCCCTTTCTGTCCTGAAAATTGATGAAAAGTATAAATACGGGATATTCGAGGCAGGTATCTCATTTCCCGGGGAAATGGACAGATTGAGAGATGTAATTGATCCCGATATAGGGGTGATCACAAATATCGGTGATGCCCATAATGAGAATTTTGGTTCTGTTGAAGCAAAGGCCAGTGAAAAGCTGAAGCTGTTCAGGGACTCTTTCATTATTGTTTATTGCAGGGATCATAAGATCATTCATGACCTGATAGGCAGCCTGAAAAGATCTTCTGAAAAGCTGATTATCGACTGGTCGGTAAGCCATAGTGAGGCAGCAGTAAAAGTGAAGAAGATACCTCTTGAAGAAAACCGCACCCGTCTGGATATGACCTTTATGAACAGGGACTATCATTTTGTGATACCTTTCAATGACCGGGCATCGGTGGATAATGCAATAACTGTTGCCTCAGTATGCCTTGGTCTGAAGACCGATCCGGAGATTATCCGCAAGGGTCTGGCTTCTCTCGTTTCGGTAGCGATGAGGATGGAAATGAAAACAGGGATCAATAACTGTCAGCTGATAGAGGACTATTATAATTCAGATCCGGGTTCCCTCGGGATGGCTCTTGAATATCTTAAAGCTCAGAATAACAGAAAGTCGACTCTTATTCTCTCGGATTTCAGTCAGACCGGGAGGGATGATAAGGAGCTTTACGGGGAGATTGCCTCCCTGGTTCAAAGAAATTCTATTGATAAATTCATTGGGATAGGTCCTTCTCTGGCGGCTAACAGATCATTGTTCAGGGGTGAGACAAGATTTTTCTATTCGACTGAGGAGTTTTTGCAAAAGTTCACTCCATCAGATTACCGTGATGAGGTTATACTTATCAAGGGAGCCAGACGCTTTGAGTTTGAGAAGATTGGTATTCTTCTCGAACAACAGGTACATCAGACCGTTCTGGAGGTAAATCTTGATGCCATTTCGCATAATCTGAACATATTCAGAGGGTATATAAATCCGGGTACGCGTATAATGGCAATGGTCAAGGCGTTTGCCTACGGAGCCGGTCCGTCTGAGATCGCCTCTTTACTCGAATATCAGCGGGTAAGTTACCTGGGTGTGGCCTGTGCCGATGAGGGTGTGGAACTGAGAAAAGCAGGTGTTTCAATCCCTGTCATGGTAATGAACCCCGATCCCTCGGCATCCGGACTGATGATCAAATATAACCTTGAACCCGAGATTTACAGCCTGCTCTCATTCCTTAGGTTCAGTCAGGTTGCCTCAAAGCACGGCCTGGTCAATTATCCTGTTCATATTAAGATTGATTCCGGGATGCACAGGCTGGGCTTCATGCCTGAAGATATAGGAAGGCTTTCTGAAGAAATAAGAAACTGTGAAACATTACAGATAGTATCAGTTTTTTCTCATTTTGCTGCCAGTGAGGATCCCGGGTTTGATCAGTTCACCCGCAGGCAGGCTGAAGTCTTTCTCGAAGCGTCCGAAAGGATCAGGGAAGCGGCAGGATATTCATTCATCAGACATATCTGCAATTCGGCAGCCATACTCCGTTTTCCCGAGTATCATTTCGAGATGGTAAGGCCCGGAATAGGTATTTATGGAATAGGTGATCCGGGAGGGCCCGATCTCAGACCTGCAGGACGTTTCATGACAAGGATCTCCCAGATCAAGAGGATCCCTGCCGGAGAACCTGTCGGGTATGGCTGTAAGGATGTATCCCGCGAAGACCGGATAATTGCTGTCCTGCCTGCAGGGTATGCCGACGGACTTAACAGAAAGCTGGGAAACCGCAACGGAAGCCTTTTTATCAGGAATACAAAAGTTCCGATAATTGGAAATATCTGCATGGATCTTTGCATGGCCGATATTACCGGTCTGGATGCCCGCGAAGGTGATGAGGCGGAAATATTCGGTCTTAATATAAGGATCAGTGAAATTGCCGGTCAGTGCGGGACAATACCTTATGAGATACTTACTTCAATACCACCCAGGGTTAAAAGAATATTTTACAGGGAATGACCGGGGATGGCTGTTTCAGTATCTGGCAACCAGCGGCATTATCCTTCCCTGGCCGAATGATTTTGAAGATATCCTCAGGATCGGAGGGGCCTGATATCTTTTGAACTCGTTACTGTTGATCAGGTTAATTACCCGGGTCACGATTTCCTTAGTTATTCCGTCTCCCGAAATTTTTTCCGCAGGTTTTTGCAGGTCGATATACTGGTACAATATGGAATCCAGTATCCTGTACTCGGGAAGTGAGTCTGTATCGAACTGGTTGGGTCTCAGTTCGGCAGACGGAAGCTTCGTGATAATATTCCGTGGTATTATTTCCTCATTCCGGTTAATATACCCGGCAAGCCTGTAGATATCAGTCTTGTAAACATCACCAATAACTGATATGCCGCCTGCCATATCACCGTACAATGTTCCGTAACCTACGGCCGCTTCACTTTTGTTTGAAGTATTGAGTAAAATGCATCCGAACTTATTTGCTACAGCCATAAGAAGTATAGCCCTTATCCTTGCCTGGATGTTTTCTTCAGTCACATCTTCGGATCTTCCCTCAAAAAGAGGAGCAAGCTCCTCGCCGAAAACCTTAAAGGGTTTTTCTATGCTGATGATGTCATACTTTACCCTTAGCCTTTCTGCCAGTATAACAGAGTCAGTGACTGAATGTTCTGATGAATATCTTGAAGGCATCAGCAATGCTCTTACATTTTCGCTGCCCAGGGCTTCAACAGCCAGACAAAGTACAATTGCCGAATCGATCCCGCCGGACAGACCGAGCACCGCTTTTCTGATCCCTGATTTAAAAAAGTAATCTCTGATCCCGGTGATTATAGCTTTATGAATAAGTTCAACAGGATCGTATTTTTTATCTTCAGGGATCGGGGAAAGAGAGAATATCTCTTCGTATGTGAATGTCTTCACTTCTTCTTCAAAGAACGGAAGACGTTCACAGATCTCACCACTGCCGTTAATTATCATCGAAGCTCCGTCAAAAATAAGCTCGGTATTTGCACCAGTCTGGTTCGAACTTATCAGCGGGATACCGTGCTTTGCAGCCTTATTCCTGAAAACAGCGGTCTTGGCATCGATCCTTGTATAGGCAAAAGGCGAAGCCGATATATTTATTATAAAGTCGGGATCCTGCTTTGCAAGCTCATCCATCGGGGAAACAGTGTATAATCTCTTCTTCTCAAATTCATTCTCAAACTGTTGTTCATCCCAGATATCCTCGCAAATTGTAATGGCTATCCTGAATCCTTTGAAATGAAAGACATTGAAATTCCTGTCCGGCTGAAAATACCTGTATTCATCAAAAATATCATAAGTCGGCAGGAGTGCTTTATTGGCTGTGAATATTATTTTACCCTCTGACAGTACCAGCGCCGAATTGAACAATTTTTTACCCTCGGGATTTTTATTTATTACAGGTGAGCCGACTATGGCCGTGATCCCGGTACATTCTGCTGCAATTTCACTCACGGCGCGGTCACATTTTTCAACGAAATCATAGCGATCGAGAAGATCATAGGGAGGATAACCCGGAACTGAAAGCTCTGAAAAGATTATGAGATCCGACTTTTCATCTTTGGCTTTCCTTATTGCATTGCATATCTTTTCCTTATTGGCTTCGAAGTTACCTATATGGTAATTAAGCTGAGCGACAGTAAATCTCATATGATCCTATCAGAAGTTGATTCCCAGCCGGAAAGATAGCAATTTATGGGACACGAAGTCCCAGGGTTGATTACTATTCTCTTTTGTGATATCGATGAAATTATTATCGAAACCTATGGCCAGAACGGTTGAAGTATTTCCCGCCAACGGGTAAACGATACCTGCCATAAGGTGCCATGACAGGTTGAATGCTCTAAGTTCGGGAAGGGCATTGCTTCCTTTTATATTCAGCGATGGTATATCTGCACGTCCTCCGATCACTATTTTAGGATCGAGTCCGATATCCGCAAATAATGAACCATATCCTGTCTCGCTTGTCTCAAGCTTTAAACCCAGCGGAACTGAAAGATATTTTATCCTGTATATTATTGCTTCCCCGGGATCAACGGTGAGGATCTCCTTCCTGTAATTCCTGATCTCAAAAAATGTTGTTTCATCGCTTATCAGCCTGCCTCCCGCTTCAATAATATTCACCCCTGATGATATCGAGTAGTTCGGTCCGATATATCTGTTGTAAGAAACCCCGAAAATATATCCTGGAACGGCTCCGTCGTTCCTTATATTATAATTGCCGGTTGTAAACCAGCTTATGACCGGATCAAAATGGATTCCGAATGATATATCCAGGGGAGGACCGTAAGGGATCCAGGGAGGACGGTACCCGGGCTGGGAAAAGATCCCTTCAGAAAAGAAGGACATGATGATAAGAAGTATCACTTTTGTCCCGGTATGAATTATTCTCTTATGGATCATTTTTGTCTCTTTAATCAATCTCATCAAATATTGAGCCAGTTTTAAGAGCGGGGTTTTAAGTCGGCAATTTGCGGAAAAGTACTAAATTCGGAACTTAAAATGAACTGCAATGAAGGGATATTATAAAATATCAGTTTTCTTTTTATTTTGTCTGATTATAATTGCCGGATGTAAAAGGAATCATTATAAGGTCAATACCTCCTCGATAGATGCCGACATTACAATAAAAAGGTTAGAGAAGTCTCTTTTTGAGCCTGATCCTGCAAAGCTGCAGACAAATCTGCCCTTACTCAGAGAGGAGTACGGTTCCTTTCTTCAGTTGTTCAGCTATGTTATAAACGCAGGTGATATAAATGATACAATTTTCCCCGGTATCCTGATGAATTTTGTAACCGATAAGGTCAATTACGGGGTATATGAAAAAGTAATTCAGCTGTATCCTTCTATGGGCCCATATGAAAAAGAGCTCGAAGAAGCTTTCAGGCATTATATTTATTATTTCCCTGAACGGCGTGTACCTTCGGTAGTGACCTGTATTACCGGATTCAATAACAGTATTATTACCGGGGATTCTGTTTTAGGGATAGGTCTCGACAGGTATCTCGGGCGTGACAGCGAGTATTATCCCCGGCTGGAGATTTACGGTTATATGGCTGCGAGGATGAATCCTTACAATATTATCCCCGACTGTATGTATGGCTGGGGATCTTCGGAATGGGATTACGATGCGCTGGATTATGCTGATGATAATGTCCTGACGGCAATAATACATGAAGGGAAGGTGAAATACTTTGAAAAATGTATGTTACCGGAGCTTAATGATACGATCCTTTTCGGCTTTACAGCCGATCAGATGAAGTTCTGCAGGAACAATGAAAGGCAGATGTGGCAATATCTGGTTGAAAATGATCTGCTGTTCAGTACCGACCAGTTCGTTATCCGGAAGCTTACAGGTAATGCACCGTTCACAAGCTATTTTACCAATGAATCACCGGGGATGGCAGCCATATGGCTGGGATTCCGGATAGTCGAATCATGCATGATGAAGAACAGAAATCTGACCCTCGGTGAACTTATGGGAACAAAGGATGTTCAGTCGCTGCTGCAAAAAGCGCAGTATAATCCGGAATAAAAAAACAGGGCTGCATTTCTACAGCCCCGAACATTTTTTAAAGATCGCAATACTTATTCTGCTGGATGAATAGCCTCGACAGGGCAAACATCGGCACATGCACCACAGTCTGTGCATATATCCGGATTAATCTTATAGATATCGCCCTCGGAGATAGCCTCAACAGGACATTCATCAATACAGGTTCCGCAAGCGGTGCAATCTTCACTGATTTTGTAAGCCATTTCTATCTTCTTTTAGTTAAATTGATTACTTTGATCTGCCAAATGTATCCAAAAATTATTAATTAAAAAACAACATCTAACATATACAATAAACGTGCCTGTTTTTGACCTGGCGAGTAGATATATCCGGGGAGCTTAAAAATCAATTTATTTACCCCAGCCCCAGGGGGAGTAAATTGATTTTCTTCGCTCCCCTTGGGGTCGGGGTAAACGAAGAAAATCAATTCATGAATAATGTTTGATAAACGTCCCCCCCAATGCATTTCTAAAAATCGAGACTGAAGGATAAGTAGAATATCCGGGGTAATATATAATTATTTTCAATTCCCCATGCCCAGTCGGCCCTTATAAAATAGCCCATGAGCTGTGCCCTTAAACCGGCTCCGAATCCTGCAACAACAGGTTCCCTGTTTGAATCAAGAGTTACTTTTACAGATCCGCTTTCTATGATCTCATTATCCCATGCATTTTCTCCCGACCATGGGGATCTGCCTACCCAGGCTGAACCAATATCTCCGAAGCCGACAACCTGCAGGCTGTTGAGGAAATTTGATTTCAATGGCCGGCCGGCAATATACCTTACAAACGGCCACCGTATTTCACTGTTGATAAGGGCAAAGCTTGTACCGTTACGTATATTCTGGGTGAATCCCCGCATATTGGTGGCAAGAGCCTGGAAACCATAATTCATGTTTGGATTGACAGGTATCGACTGATCAAACATTCCCGACCTGTTGAAAAGATTACCCATCCAGTTATCAACACCGCCGAGGTAGTAAACAAGTCTTGTCGGCCCGTAGGATGTACTGGCAGCCAGACGGTTGGCCCATATAAGCTCCCTGTGTATCTTTATGTATTTCCTGAAATCCAGACCTACAACGATCATGTCGGATTTTCCATAGTTAAGCTCTTTGTAGTATTCGCCAAAAACCTTGAATCTGGTACCATAGTAAATGTTTATTGCCCTTTTGCGGGTATTGTCATAGACCAGTTCCCCTTTCAGGTTCGCCCAGTGACGTGAGATGTTTTTACTGTTCAGGGCTGCAACCATATTATCTGAATAGAGCATCACATGCCTGTCATTCCTGTAGGCAACAGTCCCTTTAAGTGCCAGAACAGGTGTAAAAGGGTATGAATATGTCAGATATATATTATGTGTATGCGATTTGAAGTAGCTGGAGTCATTTGAACTGAAAAATCCCTGGCGGTGGAAAATGAACTGTTTATCGAATTTCCCTTTCAGGCTCTCGACACTTACAAGATATTCATTACTGTCAAAATTTCCGGAGAACCTGAATCCTCCGGTGATCCTGTAGTTTTCAAAAAGGTCGATAATGCCGAACCGCGAGAGCAGATTCACACCGGGATTATAATACGGAGCACCCCCGCTGTAAACCTGATAGGTGTTGTTGAGGAAGCTGAAATCGATCTGATTTGCTATATAATTATTGTAAAAAGCTGTCTGATAAATCCTTATTGCCGGCATCTCAAGAGTGCCCGTATCAAGATCTATATCCATATAGTCTTTTCTCCAGAGCTGATCGTAATAATTCTGTTTTTCTTTCTCAAAAATATAGTGACTGATATCGATCGGCTCATTTTTAATATAATATTCATAAAGAGGTTTTGTAAGAGTGTCTCTTCTTTTTTTATCCTCGGCAATGAGCCATTGTCTTATCTGTTCCACACTGTCAGCCTTATGCAGCAGGAGTGATTTCTCTTTCCTGAAATTACTCGGGATCATTTCATCTTTCGCGATATCTGAATCAGACATCTTTCCCCTGCGAAGATTGAATTTTCCTTTGTTAAAGACGATCTCTCCGTAAGTATCTGAAGCATTTGCCACCGACTGGCTTAATATGTTCCGGTCATAATCTGTTACAGGTACTGAATTTATAAAATATCTGTAATGCGTTGTTGTATCAATATAGGCGATGGCGCTGTCGAATCCTGCAGTATACCGGTTAAGTATCCCGTCAGCATCTCCTGTATAGATGAATCTGTTACGGATGGTACCCGATGGTGAAAATCTGTCAACATATTGTCCCTCTGACAGCCTGGTGAGAATATTGTTCCGCTGTGAAAGATTATATGTGAAAAGATCGAAGGTTCCGTTTACTTTTTCGAAGGGATCGGCCGTATTTGAAAGAGTGTCTGTGAGCCTGTTCGATGAAAAAACAATTATATCTTCCGCACCGGTCAGGAACGAGGGGTTGAGGTCATCGGCAATATCTCTTGTTATCTGTTCATTTGTGCCGGAAGCTATTGTATGGACATAAAGGTCGGTAATACCGTCTTTAACTCCCGATATAATGATCCTTGAACCTTCGGGTGAATATGAAAAATCAAGTACCTTGTCATAATACAGCAGGGTCCGGCTTTCAGTTTTCTTCTCATCTGTCCTGTAAAGATATATCGCCATTCCGGCTTTCTCTTCATTTATATATGTCAGTATCTGCCCGCCCGGGTGCCAGGCTATCACAGGATAAGTATTGTCGGTTATATGTTCATATTTCGGTTCTCTTCTGAATATAACCTTTATCTTGCCCGTCGACCCGTCATACAGATTTATCTTCTTTCTTCCCCAGATATTTGTTACAAAAGCAATATATCTTCCGTCGGGGCTCACCTTAACCTGCTGGTAGATCTGGTCCTTTTTGGAGCTGGCGATTACATTATTATCATTAGCGGGCTGCCCGCTGTCGCCGGAAAACTCATTTGTGTAAAATTCTTTCCATTCCTTCAGCAATTCCTTGAGGTCCTTGCCAATAACATACAGGAAACCGTCCTCGGTATTCTTATAAACCTTCGTGAGATATATTATATTAGGGATAAGGGCATCGCCATACTTTTTACCCAGGAACCTCCAGAAGGACTGGCCGGCGTAAATTGCATCATCATATTCAAGGTTGTTGAAATTCTTATATTTCCCTGATAATATCCCATCCTTCACGCGGTTCTCTGTTTCGATATCCCAGCCGAACGACACATAGTTTGTAAGGCCTTTAATATACCAGTTAGGGATTGTTATCACTGAAGAACTGTTAATACGGTCCCTCAGATCGGCATCGTACAGCATTTCGTTTATAATAACTTCGGTGATGGCTGCTCCGATCTGTTTCTGATAAGCTACATGATCGCCTTCATAATAGAGCATCACCTTGTTCTTGATAATCCTGCTGAATCCTCCTGTATTGTAACTGTCTTCACCACTTGTCACGAGCCCTACATTGGATTGCCTGTACTCATTATTCTTATTATGAATGATGAAGATAAGCCTTTTCTCAAGGGTGTAATCAAAGAAATCCTCTACTTCTTCAAGCTTCTTAATACCGTAATCGGCTGTGTACTGTGCCAGTTCACGACCGTATTCATTGAAATAGCAGTCAATATCCTCGAACCTGTAGAAAGACCAGTAATAATCAAAATGCTGAACCCTGTTTTTACCGAAAGTCATCTGATGACCATTGTAGAACTGGCCGCTTGCGCTAAGCCAGGAAAAACATGCCAGTGTGATGATTATCAGTATTCGGACACTCCTCATTATCTGATCCTTTAGGATATAAACCGGGCTGTTATAAGCAAATATTGTTCCAAACAATCCGGTTTTTGCAGCAAAACTAATGATATTATGGTTTAAAATATCTAAAAAGATTAAAGTTTATTAATTTTGTCATGTTTTATGATAAATAACATTCCGGTCTGATTTTTGTACACGATGATGCAACCAAATTACAACCCGGATAGTTATAATAAAAACCGGAATGTGGTGTTAATTATTATGTTGTCTTAAACAAAAATTTGCAATATGAAAAAAGTCTGTCTGATCATTTCAACATTAACAATCACTTTTTCGATGATGGCCCAGCCTGTGATGAAACTTTCCCAGACTGAGCATAATTTCGGTAAATTCAAGGAAGAAGCCGGGAGGCAAACACATGAATTTCTGGTGACAAACAGCGGGACATCTCCGCTTGTCATCCAGAATATTGTCGCTTCATGCGGCTGTACAACTCCTGAATGGACCAAACAGCCCATTCCTCCCGGAGGCAAAGGTGTAATAACAGCTATCTATGATCCCCAGAACAGGCCGGGGGCATTTAACAAAACACTTTCGGTCTATACAAATTCAAAACCGGAAGTTGTTGTCCTGTCCATCAAGGGTGAAGTCATTCCCCGTGAAAAGACTATGGAGGAATTATATATTTTTCCTGTAGGCTCCATCAGATTTGAAAGCAACCATCTTGCTTTCACCAATGTAAAGAAGACTGACAAAAAGATCAGGGTCATGCAGGTGATTAACCCGTCAAAGGAAGCCGTTAAGATAGAATTTGAAAGCCTTCCTGCACATCTTTCGCTTAAAGCCAATCCTGAGACACTTAAACCGGGACAGAAAGGGATAATTGAAGGAACCTATGATGCTACTAAGAATGACAGCTGGGGAAATGTCAGCGATATGGTAAAGGTTAAGCTGAACGGCGTCACACAACAGAATGTCTTTTACTATATTTCTGCCAATCTTGTTGAAGATTTCTCATCACTTTCAAAGGCTGATCTTGAAAATGCACCTGTATTTAAGCTGGCATCCACAACTGTCGACATCGGTAAGATGCCGGGTTCAACCGAGAAGGAAGTTGAATTCAAATTCACCAATGCCGGAAATCGCGATCTTGTAATAAGACATGTCAGGTCTACCTGCGGATGTACCGCCGTACAGCAGGGAACGCAGGGTATGGGTATTAAACCGGGACAATCGAGCTCGATAAAAGCAAAATTCAATTCCGGCAGCTATAAGGGAAGGGTCACAAAGGCAATCTATGTCTATACAAATGACCCGAAGAACTCGGAGGTGGTCCTTATGCTCAACGCCGATGTTGAGCAGGCTGCCGCCCAGAAATAAAATGAACGGAAGAAAAAAGACGGGAAGCAATCTTCGGGTAAGGGAAGAAATTGATCAGCCTCCGAATATAAACCCTGCAGTTTTTTCAGGAGTAAAGATGCAGAGAAAAAAATACTCTGAGGATGAGTATTTTTCCGGTATTCTTGAAGGTAACCGTACAATACTGAGTCAGGCAATAACACTCGCCGAGAGCTCCCGGCCGGACCACTGTTGCATGATCCAGGAAATAATTGAGAGGTGCCTGCCATACAGCGGGAAATCTGTACGGATAGGTATAACGGGTGTTCCCGGAGCGGGTAAAAGCACATTCATAGAAACTTTCGGCCTTTATATTTGTGGAGCTGGGCGTAAGACAGCCGTTCTTGCCATCGATCCCAGCAGCGGAAGAACAAAAGGAAGTATCCTCGGCGATAAAACCAGGATGGAAAAGCTTAGCATCCATCCCAATGCTTTCATCAGACCTTCACCCGCTGCAGGAACTCCCGGAGGAGTAGCCAGAAAAACCAGGGAATCTATAATACTGTGTGAAGCTGCAGGATTTGATACAATAATTGTTGAAACAGTAGGTGTTGGACAGTCAGAGACAGCAGTTCATTCTATGGTCGATTTTTTCCTGCTTCTTATGCTTGCAGGAGCCGGAGATGAACTCCAGGGAATAAAGCGCGGTATTATTGAAATGGCCGATGCAATCGCAATAACAAAAGCCGACGGAGATAATAAAATGAATGCGGATAAAGCTTCTGTTCTCTACAGGAATGCACTCTCCCTGTTCCCCCCGCAACCATCAGGATGGAAACCGGAAGTACTGACATGCTCCGCAGTTAATAAAACAGGGATAAAGGAACTCTGGGACCTGATCACAGGATATATTTCATTCACACTTAAGAACGGATATTTTGAGGAAAGACGTAAACAGCAATCGGTGATAAGAATGAACGATGCGATAAGGGATCATCTTATTAATTCCTTTCATAATGACAGAGATGTTAAAGCGATGCTTCCACATTTCGAAAAACAGCTTTATGATGGCAGAATTACTTCCTACATGGCAGCCATGGCCCTTATCGATAAATACAATAAAAAATAAGACCGGAACACAATTATTTGTATCTTTGCGCGATTTAAAAATTGAAAATCCGATATAAGTTAATAAAATGAAAAAAGTCATCTATCTGTTTGTTCTGGCAGTATTTCTGTCTGCCTGTAATTCCGAACCCCGGTTTGTTATTAAAGGGAAAATCTCCGGCTCCGACAGCGTCACATTTCTGCTTCAGAAGAGGGATGCAGGAAAAATAGTCACCATCGATTCTTCTGTCGTAAAAAAAGGATCATTCAAAATGACCGGGAAGGTTGCATATCCCGAACTTGTACAGCTTATCGCCCTGAATACTCCATACAGAACATCATTCTATCTTGAAAATTCAGAGATATCGGTGACCGGTAAGCTCGATTCGCTTTTCAATGCAAAGGTTACCGGCTCCAGGACACAGGATGAATACAATTCGCTTATTGAGTCAACAAAGCCTTTAAGTGAAAAATATTCAGGACTGGTTCAGGAATACCAGGCAGCCCGGCAGGTAAATGACACTGCCAAGATGTCGCAGATCGAGAGAGCTGCTGATGATGTAAGTAAAGAGATGACATCGGCCCAGAAGACATTCATCAAAAATAACCCGTCATCTTTTGTCACTCCGACTATCCTCAGGAGCCTCAGTTATGAAATGGAAGCCGGCGAAATTGAAGCCGCCATAAATTCTATGGATACGAGTGTTTCAAAAATCCCTGTTGTACAGGAACTGAAGGTCAGGCTGGAAGCAATGAAAAGAGTTGCAACAGGACAGAAGGCCCCCGATTTTACCCTGAATGATGTAAACGGCAATCCTGTTTCATTATCATCAAAGATCGGATCAAAGCTTCTGCTCGTTGATTTCTGGGCAGCCTGGTGCGGACCATGCCGCCAGGAAAACCCGAATGTTGTGAAAGTTTATAACGAATTTAAGAATAAAGGATTTGATGTTTTCGGTGTATCGCTCGATCAGTCAAAGGACGACTGGGTAAAGGCAATTGCTGATGACAAGCTTACCTGGACACATGTTTCAGATCTTAAATACTGGAGTAGTGATGCAGCAAAGTTATATGCAGTCAATTCTATTCCTGCTAATTTCCTTCTCGACGAAACCGGAACAATAATTGGCCGTAATCTCAGGGGTAATGACCTCAGGGAAAAAGTCAAGGAGTTGTTGAGCAAATAAGAAATAAACGTATTAAAAAACGTATTAAAAAACGTATTTTAATACGTTTTTTTTTATCCTTTGGAGATAACAGGGATATTTATTTATTCCCTGTTCAGTTCTTCCAGGATAAACCCTGTTCCCCTTACGGTACGGATATCTAAATTCCTGTCACCTGATATATATTTTCTGAGACGGCTGATGAACACATCCATACTGCGGCCCAGAAAATAGTCATCCTCCCCCCATATTTCGTTAAGGATATCTTCCCTGGCAAGGATTTTATTCTTGTTTACAATAAAATACTTGAGCAGCTGCGCTTCCTTTAAGGTAAGCTTTTCAGTCGTATCTCCGCAGATAAGTTCAAGGGTATTGAACTTCAGCAGAGTGTTTGATATCTTGTATTCGTCAGTTGATGAGGAATAAACCCGTTTAAGAATATTATTGATCCTGAGTATCAGCACCTCGGGATCAAAAGGTTTAGTGATGTAGTCGTCGGCGCCTATCTTCAGTCCGCGTACAATGTCTTCCTTGAGGCTTTTTGCGGTCAGATAAATCAGCGGGACATCTGGTTCCGCTTCCTTTATCTTTTCTCCCAGGGTAAATCCGTCCATTTCCGGCATCATTACATCAAGGACGCAAATGTCGGGCTTGTCGTTTTTAAATGATTCCCATGCTTCCTTTCCGTCCCTGGCTAGGTTAACATCAAATCCGCTGATTGTAACATACTGTGCAAGAATGTTACCAAAATCCCTGTCATCTTCAGCTAATAAAACTTTCATTTCTGCAAATAATTAATACGGAAGTGTTACTGTAAAGATACTACCTTTTCCCGGTTTACTGTTTACCGAGACGTCGCCGCCATGAGCTTCGGCAATTTTTCTTACATAATACAGGCCGAGTCCCAGACCTTTATATTTATGGATATTGCCTGACGAGGCCCGATAGAACTTATCGAAAATGTGCTTCTGGTCAGCACGGTTTATCCCTATGCCGTTATCCGCCACGCTGATGCAGATTTTATTATCGGCAGTAAAGCCTTCGACATTTATTTCAGGATCCTTATCGGAATATTTCACCGCATTTGAAAGAAGATTATTGATCATGGTGGTGAAATAGATCAGGTCGATATCAGCTTCAAGCCCGTTGAAGTTATATTTCTGGCTCAGTGATGCGCTGTTACCCGGCCCTACTTTAAAGCTGTTCACAATATCATTCATCAGTTCCTCGATATTGACTTTCTTTTTGTCGAGCTGGAATTCAGTTCTTTCCCACATTGATATTTCGAGGATCATATTTATGAGCTGGTTCAGGTTAACACTCTGTTTTCCGATCATCTTTGCAGTTTCAAGCACTTTGGTTTCATCCGAACGGATCTTTTGCATTTCAAGGGTTTTTCCTGCCACGGTTATTGTTGCAAGAGGGGTTTTCAACTCGTGGGTCATATTATTTATAAAATCGGTCTTGAGGTTCGAAAGCCTCCTTTCTTCCATAAGGTTACGGTATGTGATAAGGAATAATATAACCACCACAAGGAGGCTGAAAATGCTCATACCGAGAGAGGCAGCTGAAGCCCGGAGTACCATCATCCGTTTATCTGTAAAGTCGATATAATACTCGAAGAACAGGAAATAATAATTATCCTCAAGTCCCCGGCGTTCAACTAAAATGTTGGATGTTCTGGCATCCAGAGTTTCCGGAAGGGTGGGGGAGACAGAGACCGGCGGACCCTGTCCCTGACCTCTCTGGTCAGGGGGTCGCCGCCTCACAAAGAACTCGTTCTGATAAATGGGAAATGTATCAACACCTATTATTTCGAGGTTGGTGATCTCAATCCTGTGAGTGAATTCCTTGTCAACTTTCATTCTTTCGAAGTATGCAGAAAGGTAACCAGACAGGTCCTGTTCCTTGTTAAGTACCATTGTGAAATATTCCAGGATCTCATTCTTTTTCTGCTGAAGCAGCTTTTCATCTTTTATCCCGGCCAGTTCCTTTGCTGCTTTCTCCGAATAATTATCAAGGATAAAGCGGACTGTATCATAGACATCAAGTGCCTGCGGGCGGCGAAGGGTTGAAACGGCTTCCTGCGACAGAAGCCTGTACCTGAGGTCGAGCATTTCCAGGTTTTGTTTCCATATCCCCCTTATTATGATTATCTGGGCAATTATGAGAATGGCAATAGCTGCCACACCAAGCAACAGGATCGTATTCCTCTTTTTCATTTTCACCGGTTTACTTATCAAAAGTATTGATTTTTTATCAAACCCCGGGGCCTGCTGGCCAAACATTAACCCTGCGTTAACGCTGCATTAACAATATCCCGGCAATAACGGTACTATCTTTGAATAAACAAATAACAAAAAGGCAGTCATGAAAAAGTATGGATTAATATTAAGCGTTGTTTTCCTCGTTATGATTTGTCCCTTCCGGCAGGCAGTTGCACAGGAAAAGACAAAGGAGGAAAAGGAAAAAGAGCTTCAGGAGGCAATCAATGAGCAGAAAAAAGCTATGATCGAACGGCAGAAAGCTGAACAGGAAGCACAAATGGAATTTCAGCAGCAGATGGATAAGGCAAAGGTCATCCGGAAGGAAGCTGTTGACAAAGCCATGGAGAGAGTCCATGATAATGTCGGGAAAATAGACGATCCTGAATTTCAGCGTATAATAAGGAATTACAGGGATCTGGGGAAATCGTGGACACCCGCTGAACCATTTATCTTTTCACCTGATCTGGGTGATTTTTACCTTCATTCAAACGGGAATGGAGAAAGAACAACCTGGGATTTCTCAAAATCAATCAAAGAATCTTCATTTTCAAGGGATTATGTTTTCGATGTTGAAAAAACCGCCAAATCAGTGGTTATGTCTGTCAGCGGCGACTGCAAGGCAGGGGAGATAAAAATAAAGATTATAATGCCGGGAGGGAAAACATTCTCGGAAATTGTAATAGATGAGTTTGGAAACCTGAACTGGAGGAAATCTCTTAGTATCACTGAAACTGAGAATCAGGACAAGACAGGTGAATGGAAATTTGACATAAAATCTTCAAAAGCCACCGGCTACTTTAAGATCTTTTTCCAGGTCAGCTAAAGCAGAAATTCCGGAATATTTTTTTAAACCCTAAAAAAGAAGTATTTCAGAAGCAATTATTAACCGCAAAGAGCGCAAAAGATTTACGCAAAGTACGCAAAGGAATTAATACATTATTTGCCTTAGCGACCTTTGCGAAACCTTAGCGACCTTTGCGGTTAAAGATTTTATCAGTAAAGAATTTTTCCTCTTATTCGGTTTGTGCCGAAGCCCTGCCTCCCTTAACACTTTCAACCCTGACAGTGTATTTTGTACCTCCCTTTACTATCCATTTAAGGTCTGTCTTCTGATAACCGGAAATATTTGCCAGTTCCATTTTCTGAGGATTCTTTTTCTGTTCGGTTGTAATGTTAAGATCTGCATTTTCGACTATCATGCCTGCAATGACAGTTCCTCCTTCAAGTATCACATAGTCGGGGGGATCTATTTTATACTTCATGTTTGTTGCCGAATGAGTGGGAAGCATTCTCCTGTTCACAACGGATGCAGTAATCTCTTTCAATCCTCCGTTAAGCTTGCTGACTTTAAGATTGGTGATCTCCAGTTTCGGGGACTGGTATGCATTATAAATGCAGAAAGCCGCATTACGGTGGGCATCTGTTTCGAGTATGAATCCAGGATGAAGTCTTCCGAACATTTTGCTGAAGCCTCCCAGTTCCACTTCGCCGTAGACCGGATGGTTGATTTTCTGCCAGGGAATGAATGCATCTTCAAACAGGAGAAGTCTGTCGAATTCAAACTGGTCGGTCTTTGTGGTGTCATAGAACATCAGGAAGCTGTTCCACAGTTCATTTGAGAATACGAAGCATCCCATTGCGCCATACCACCAGTCAAGTTCTCCACCGTAAACCGTATACATATCCTTCCATATTGTAAGAAGATCATATCCGGGGATCATCAGTTCGCCTTTTTTCCCTATTGCATCTATAACGGCATCATCCGCACGGCTGTAGACCTCTGCACCTCCGCCCTGTATTGAAGGCCCCCTCAGGATCATCCCGCCTGAATTATGGAAAGACTGGGCTCCGGTAATATTCGGATGTTTTACGACAAAATCACGTACTGCCGCATTCTCAGGCTGGGAGAAGGGATATTTATGAGCACCGCTCTGAACATAGTTTGGTTCCCAGTTAAATCCCCAGTCGCGATTCCCGTCATAACCGCCCGGTCCGTCTTCATTGAACTGACCGTCGCCGTCATTATCTATACCCTCCATTCCGAGGATCTCATATTCTCCTTTTTCGCCGGGTTCGACCCTTATCATCCTTCGCGGATCCTTTGGATCGGTGATATAGGCTCCGTCAGGATTCTTCCTTCTTATCTGGCTTATGTTCTTATCGCCATTCATATCTTCAGAGCCATCCTCATCAAATGCACCATCGCGGTCGTTGTCGTATGGCATCAGTCCCGACCTCGGAGGAACACCGATATTTGCGAAGTACTCACGGGCATCCGGATTTATTGTCGGTGCTATATAAAATGTCTTATCTTTCAGAAGCTGTTTTATGAATTCGTTATCCCCTGACATTTCACACAGATACCATGCTGTATACATTGCCATTTCAGTCCCCTGAAGCTCAATGGAATGTATGTTCCCGTCGATCCAGAATCCCGGTTTGTGGTCGGGATTTCCGCTTTTCCTGTCGGAGATAGTCAGTACATGGATGTCGCGGCCCTGATACGATTTCCCGGCTGAAGACAGATTGACTAGATCAGGATATGCTTCTGCCAGTTTCCTGCAAAAATCTGTCACTCCGGCATAGGTATAATATTTGTTCCAGGAAACCTTCACTTTTGGATTCGAGGGTGATCCGGCTGCATCAAAGAACAACTCTCCTTCCTGCGGGTAAAGATTACCGGCAACGGATATGAAAAGAATTATAAATATTGTGTTTAAAGCTGACTTGTTCATAGCTGATAACTTATATGTTGAAGAAATTATTTCAATTCGGCTGTTGTCGTTACAATACCTGTATTTGCTGCTCCGGCGCTAATCTTTACCTTTCCCTTACCCATAATGAGCCAGCTGAATTCAGAGGATCCGCCTCCTTCGAGCCTTTGTATTCTCTGTACTTTCTGGCCGCTGAGCAATTTCTGGTTTAATCCGGTCTCCAGACTGATCCTCATTATCCTCGTATACAGGTTCCTTTCTCCTGCCGCACTACAGGTTGCAAAGATCCCGCTGTTAAGGACCTTAAGGGACAGCCTGTAAATGTTTTCACCCTGATCCTCTGTTACCACATCCACTAATTCGAGCTGAGGATGCATACGTGCCAGTTCTGCTATGAACCTTGAATTGTTTGTTATAAGTTCACTTAGCTTGTCTGCAGGAGGATTCACAGATGCAAATGGTCTGATCCCGCCTGCTTCAACTTTCTTCCCGGGAAAATCAGGATGTCTTATTTCAGTCCATGGTACGAAAACTCCGTCAATCTTATTCTCTTCTGCAAATTTCAGGAAGGTTGCATCGGGATTTTTATCCCTTTCCGCGGGTATCCACCAGGCGGGAGTACTGAAACTGTATCGTCCGTAATGATAATATGACCAGTCCATAAAATTACCCGGTGATGATTTTGCCGGAGGAGAACCTTTTACACCGGTTATTTCGCGGTATTTATCTGCTGCAAGCTTAACGATGGTCTCGTCGGCCTTAAGCACTGAGGTGATTCTTCTGTCCTGTCCCATCATCATACGCATAGAGCCGCTTGCCGGTGCGCCCTGCATCGGAAATGATCCTCCCGGAGGGGTGAATGAGGAAGCCTGGGGCGGCCTCTGATCCTGTCCGGTCCCCTGTCCTGCTCCGGCAGCCGCTGCACCACCGGATCTTTCCGGGCCTGGCCTTGGTTGCTGGCCCAGATTATCCTGGGGCCCGAAAGCGAACGTTGCATAAATATTATAGTGATCGAAAAGAAAATCGAGGACCGCTTTTGTCTCAGGTTCAGAAACCGGATGTGATCCTGATCCTGTACCGAACTCCTCATAATTATATGTAAGATTCCTGTTGAAGTTCACTCCCCCCGGTCCGTCTTCATTGAATTTACCGTCCTTATCATTGTCAATGCCCTCAGTAAACAGGAGATATGAACCTCTTTCACCCTTTGACAGATCCGCTTCAACCATTATCCTGTCATTTTCAGAACTTACTACATAATTCCCTGTCGGATCGGTTACCCGTATCATCGTGATCATTCCATCATTATTCAGATCCTCACAGGGATCCTCATCCGTAACAAAATCCCTGTCATCATCCACGGGTCTGGCATTAGCTGTCCTTTCATATTTAAGTCCCTGGAAATACTGTTCGGATGCATCAGGACTTACATCCGGGAGAACATAAAAGGTGATCTTTTCGAGCAGGCTTTTATTTTCGGGGGATGTACCTCCTTTCAACAGTTCCCCGGCAAAGCCGAGAGCTAGTTCCCTTCCCAGGATATAGTTCCCTTCAATACCGCCGACAACTGCAATCCCGGGCTTGCTGTCCTTTTCCCCGGTTCCGATTGTAAGAATCATTATATCCCTGCCTCCGGCAGTTTTAACAAGTGATTTTACAGTACATAGCGCAGGAAACTGCCTGCCAAGAGCCTCGGCTTCCCTGACCATGGATTTATGATCATGATAACCTGTCTGTGCTCCCGATGTCCCTGAGAGAACACTGACAAAAAAGACAATTAAAACAATTCTGAGAGAAATATTCATGTTTTTGGAGTTAAGTAATTTTTGACTTCAGGATTTAAAATGAACAGTATAAAAATAACGGATATTATTTTATTTGCAACTGTTAAACCTTTTGTTGTGTTATATGTTAAATTTGTAGCCTTCCCTAAACAGGGGCTGAAATGAAAAGACTTCTTTCAATACTTATCCTGGCGTCAATATTTTCGTGCGGCCGTGATTCCACCGATTCCGGTAAGCAGGTAATTACTGTCAGCATAGCTCCCTTCAGATATTTCGTTACCATGATAGCCGGGGATGATTTCAGTGTGAATGTCATGGTACCTGCAGGGGCGAATCCTCATGTCTATGAGCCCTATCCTGATCAGATAGCAAAGCTTGGGAAGTCAGTAGCCTATATCAGCAACGGGTATCTTGGTTTTGAAATGACATGGCTCGACAGGTTTTATGAGATCAATAAGACTATGATCAGGCTTTCGGCAGGAGAAGGGATAATGCCGGTTGATCCCGGGCATGATCATGGCCATGAGGGAGAACATGTTGAAGCTGCCGATCCTCATTACTGGGTTTCACCGAAGTGTGCTCTCACAATTGCCGCATCGGTAAGAGATCTTCTTTATGAACTGAAACCATCAGCCCGGGCAGATTATGAAAAGAACTATAGAGAGCTGGTACAAATTATAACTGAGGTGGATAATAAAGCAGATTCCCTTCTTTCAGAATTCCGGGGGAGACGCTTCATGATATATCATCCCAACCTTGCATATCTGGCACGTGATTACGGGCTGGCGGAAACCGCTGTTGAATTCGAAGGGAAAGAGCCTCCTCCTTCACGGCTGAAAGAACTTATCGATATCGCAAGGGAGGAAAATATTAATACTGTATTTGTACAGAAGGAATATGACACCAGGAATGCAAGAGTGGTAGCAGATGAGATCGGAGCAGGAATAAAAGTGATAGATCCGCTGTCTGAAAACTGGACGGAATCGACAATCGATATAATTGAGAGCTTATACAATAGCCTCGTACAGGGAAGCAAATAAATATCAGTTATGGCTTTCATTTTTAAAATGGAGTCTTTATCAGCATCTTACGGAACAAATATTGTTCTTGAGGATGTTAATTTCAGGGTCAGCGAGGGCGATTTCATTGGTGTGATAGGTCCGAACGGAGGAGGTAAGACGACACTTCTTAAAATAATCCTCGGACTTATAAAACCTGTTTCAGGGAAAATAATATTTAATCCTGATCTGTCAGGCTCCGGCGCTATCGGATACCTTCCGCAGGTATCCACCGGGGATCTGAGTTATCCGGTCAGTGTAACCGATGTTATCCTGTCGGGGATGATGATAAGGAAAAGGATCATTACGAGGATGTCGAAAGAGGACAGGAAAAAAGCGGCAGGGATAATTGAAGAGCTGGGGCTGTCGGGAATGGGTCGCAGTTCTCTTTCTGAGTTATCGGGAGGCCAGTTGCAGAGGGTATTTCTGGGACGCGCAATAATCGGAGAACCGAAGCTTCTTCTTCTGGATGAACCCGGCAATTTTGTTGATTCGACTTTTGAAAATGATTTCTATGAGAAGCTGAAGGAGCTTAATAAAAGGATGGCAATCCTCATGGTCTCCCATGATATCGGAATGATATCTGCCCATGTAAGATCATATGCATGCGTGAACAGGAAGCTTAACTATCATCCCTCATCCGAGATATCAAACGAACAACTCCTTGCTTACGGCTGCCCTATTCAGCTGATAACCCACGGAACAGTTCCTCATACAGTCTTAAAACAACACAACTGAGTGGAAGGAAGTATTCTTCAATATGATTTCATTGTTAAAGGCCTCCTCGGAGCTGTCTTTGCCAGCATAACTGCCGGGATAATAGGTACATATATAGTTACCAGGAAAATGGTCTTCCTCTGCGGCGGAATAACACATGCATCTTTCGGCGGGATTGGTATCGGATATTATGCGGGTATAAACCCGGTTGCGGGAGCAGCTGTTTTTGGAATCCTTTCGGCGCTTGGAATAGAGTATCTTTCGATCCGTCACAGTATAAGGGAGGACTCGGCAATAGGGATAATGTGGGCCTTCGGAATGGCTGTGGGTATTATCTTCATTTATCTTACCCCGGGTTATTCCCCCAACCTCATGAGCTATCTTTTCGGAAGCATTCTCACTGTCACTACCGCAGATATTGTTGCACTCGGGATAATGTCGCTAATACTCTGTATCTATTTCGGTGCTTTTTACCGGACTATACTTTATACTTCGTTTGATGAATCATTTGCCCGGACATACTCTGCATACGTTGACATATTCAAATACATTACAACATCCCTCGTCGCTCTTACAATTGTACTAAATATAAGGATGGCAGGCGTTATTCTGGTTCTGTCACTACTGACCATACCTCCTAATATTGCCATGCTCTTTACAAGAAGATATTCAAATATCATCTTCTTTTCTGTACTTTCGGGATTTACAGGGACGGCAGCAGGATATTTTATTTCCTATTTTGCCGGTATACCCGTTGGTGCAACGATAATTTTCACCCTTGTTATAATCTGGATCCTTGTCAAGGGAATCATTGTTACGGTAAAGTATTTTAAATGACTATCGTTAATCATGAAAAAATCCAGTTTCACAAAATTACATTTTTTACCCCCTTTCCTCCCGATAGCTATCGGGATTCCCCCAGTGGGGAAGGAGACCTTTTCCCCCCTGGGGGAAATAAGAAAGGGGGTAAGAGAAAGGGGGTAAGGACCAACGAACCCTTAACATGAACAAAAGACAAACAGAAACCAAATAAATACTTGAAATATGGATTACGATCTTATAATAATTGGAAGCGGCCCGGGTGGTTATGTTGCCGCCATCAGGGCTTCGCAGCTGAAGATGAAGGTAGCTGTCGTCGAAAAAGCCGAAATAGGCGGTATATGTCTTAACTGGGGATGTATTCCCACGAAATCACTTCTGAAAAGCGCAAGGGTATTTGATTACTTTAATCATGCAGCTGATTATGGCATATCAGTTTCAGGTGAGGTGAAAGCCGATTTCGGGGCAGTAATTGCCAGGAGCCGAAGCGTGGCAGAGGGCATGAGCAAGGGTGTTCAGTTCCTCTTCAGGAAGAACAACATTGCACTTATAAAAGGAACCGGAAGGATTGCAGGACAGAACAGCGTGGAAACAATCGATGCTGACGGGACCATAAAAACCATGACTGCAAAGCATATTATTCTTGCGACCGGAGCCAGGTCAAAAGAGCTTCCTAACCTTAAGCAGGATGGCAAAAAGATAATAGGATACAGGGAGGCTATGACGCTGCCTGAACAACCCAAATCGATGGTCGTGGTCGGATCCGGTGCAATAGGCAGCGAATTTGCAAATTTCTACCAGTCCCTTGGAACAGAAGTTACTCTTGTTGAATTCCTTCCGAGAATTGTTCCCAATGAGGATGATGAGATTTCAAAACAGCTCGAGAGATCATTTAAAAAAATGAAAATGAAGGTTATGACCGATTCATCTGTAGAAGCTGTCGATACTTCAAAAGACATATGTATTGTAACCATCAAAACACCGAAGGGGACTGAAACGGTTAATGCAGATATAGTTTTTTCGGCTGTCGGCGTTACAACAAACATTGAAGGTCTGGGTCTTGAAAAGGCAGGTGTCAGAACTGAAAAGGATAAGGTTGTTGTTGATGACTTTTACAGGACCTCTGTTCCGGGAGTTTATGCTATCGGCGACATTGTACATGGTCCTGCTCTGGCACATGTGGCTTCTGCCGAAGGTATAATATGTGTTGAAAAGATCGCCGGCCTTGATGTTGAACCTCTTAATTATAAGAATATACCGGCCTGTACTTATACAAATCCTGAAATTGCATCCTGTGGTCTCACAGAAGCTGCCGCAAAAGCTGCAGGATATGAGATAAAAGTCGGCAAGTTCCCTTTTACTGCTTCCGGGAAAGCAAGCGCTGCCGGAGCCAGGGATGGCTTCGTGAAGCTTATTTTTGATGCAGCCTATGGCGAATTGCTGGGCGCCCATATGATCGGTGACAATGTGACCGAGATGATATCGGAAATTGTTGTTGCCAGAAAGCTCGAAACTACAGCCCATGAAATAATCAAAGCTGTCCATCCGCATCCGACAATGTCCGAAGCCATCATGGAAGCAGCTGCAGCAGCTTACGGTGAAGTTATACATATTTAAATATTTACAGATGAAAAAGTCCATTTTCCTTATCCCGTTTTTGCTTCAGATCATTCTCCCTTTATCTGCCCAGCCTCTTGCAAGCAGGCCGGAATACGATATCACAAGGGAGAAAGTGCTGTATACAATAGGTTATGCACACCTTGATACCGAGTGGAACTGGGAATATCCCACCACCATCAATCAATACATAAAAAATACTATGGAGGATAATTTCAAACTTTTTGAAAAATATCCCGATTATGTGTTCAATTTTACCGGATCGAGACGGTATAAGATGATGAGGGAATATTTTCCCGATTCCTATAAAAAGGTAAGCGATTATATCAGGCAGGGCAGATGGTATGTCTCGGGCTCTTCTGTTGATGAAGGAGAAGTGAATATTTCATCATCCGAATCAGTTTTACGGCAGGTATTGTACGGAAACCTTTATTTCCGGAGGGAATTCAATAAGGAAAGTGTTGATTATATGTTACCCGACTGCTTCGGATTTGTGGCTACAATGCCCCAGGTCTGGAATCATGCGGGCCTTCTGGGTTTCTCTACACAGAAGCTCACATGGAGGTCTGCTAACGGTGTACCCTTCAATTTCGGTATATGGGAAGGTCCTGACGGAAGCGGACTGCTTGCAGCCCTGAATGCCACGGATTATACCGGAAGGGTTGTTCCGCGTCTTGACAGGGATTCGACATGGAACGCCAGGATAACTGACAATATAAATAAGTATGGCCTTTCTTTCGATTACCGCTATTATGGTGTCGGCGATATCGGTGGGTCACCAAGGGAGGAGGATGTAAAAAATGCAGTCGGCAGTCTGAAAAACAAAGACAGTAAGTTTAAGGTGATCCTTACATCTTCGGATCAGATATACCGGGATATTACCCCTGAAATAAGAAAGAAGCTTCCCACATATTCAGGAGATCTTCTTCTCATTGAACACAGCGCCGGATCGATGACGTCCCAGTCTTTCATGAAAAGGGCCAACAGGAAGAATGAACTTCTTGCAAGATCGGCTGAACAGGCATCTGTTATGGCCGACTGGATGGGCGGTTCTGCTTATCCCTTCACAAAACTCAATAATGCATGGGAACTGGTTCTCGGCGGACAGTTCCACGATATCCTTCCCGGAACAAGCACAGTAAAAGCATATGAATATGCATGGAATGATGAATTCATTGCAATGAACAACTTTTCGGAAATACTTAAACATGCGGTCAGCAATATTTCCCATTCACTGAATACTCAGACAAAAGGAAGACCGGTTGTTGTTTACAATCCCGTGGCAATGGAAAGAGAGGATGTCGTAACTGTGGAAATGGATTTTCTTAAACCGCCTGCCGGCATAAGTGTTACAGACAAGGACGGAAAAACTCTTGCTTCACAGATAGTCTCATCAAAAGGGAACAAGGTTACAATAATTTTCCTTGCTCAATTGCCATCTGCCGGGTTTGAAGTGTTCGACATTCAGGAAACAGCCGGGGGTCAGGAGCCTTCCGGACTGACAGTTTCTGACGGGACACTTGAGAACGGGTATTTTAAAGTGAAGATCGACGCCAATGGCGATATTGCCTCAATATTTGATAAAAAAGCATCAAGGGAGGTACTTTCAGAACCTGCCACACTTGATTTCCAGGCTGAGGCACCGACTCAGTGGCCTGCATGGAATATGGACTGGAAAGACAGGAAAAATCCCCCCTTCGATTTCATGAATAAGGATGTTAAAATGAAAATTGTTGAAAAAGGACCGGTACGTGTGGCCATCGAAGTGAGAAAGAAAGGACAGAATTCTGAAATAGTCCAGATTATCAGTTTGTCTGCAGGTGAAGCCGGAAAGATTATCGATGTAAGGAACAAGATCGACTGGCAGTCAAAAGGGGTGAGCCTTAAGGCCGCCTTCCCCACAACTGTGACAAACGAAATGGCTACTTACAGCCTTAATACAGCTGCTGTACAGCGGACTACGAACAATGAAGTGAAGTTTGAAGTTCCCGGCAGACAATGGATAGATATTACCGATCGTCCGAACAACTACGGTGTTTCTATCCTTGAGGATTGTAAATACGGCTCAGATAAACCCGATAACAATACACTCCGGCTTACACTTATGTATACTCCGAAACCGACTTCATATGTCTACCAGGGAACCCAGGACTGGGGTATTCATGATGTAAGGTACGCTGTTTACCCTCATGTTGGCGACTGGGCATATGCCGGAACACCATGGATGGGCCATTTCCTTAATAATCCTCCGATTGCTTTTGAAACAACAAGACATGACGGACCTTTTGGCAGGAATATATCGATGGTTACCTTGAATACAGGTCAGGTCGATGTAATGGCAGTCAAGAAAGCTGAGGAGAGTGATCACATAATAATAAGGTTCAATGAACTTTATGGCAAAAAAGCCGATAATGTTGTGGTTACCTTGCCCGGAAAGATCATCGAAGCCTGGGAGGTTAACGGCCAGGAAAAAAAGATAGGAGATGCGCTCATAAAAGACGGATCGCTTAATTTCGGTATGGGCAGGTTTGCTATAAAAAGCTTTGCCGTCAGACTGGAAGGTGCTCCGCAGAAACTTTCCAAACCTGTACAACAGGCTGTTGAACTGAAATTTACCGGTGATGCATTCAGCTTTGATACAAACCGGGCCGATGGCAATCTCACAGATAACCTTACACTTCCTGCCGAGCTTATACCTTCTGAAGTTATCAGTGAAGACATAATTTTTAAGACCGGCGGTACGGCAGATAAGCAGATGAACATGCTGATCGCCCGTGGACAAAGGATCTCGCTCCCTGAAGGCAAATTCAACAAACTGTTTATTCTGGCTGCAGCAACAAGCGATACAAAGGGAGCCTTCAGGGTTGGAAACAATACCGCAACAATTCCGGTACAGGAATGGACAGGATATGTAGGACAGCATTATGCAAGAGAACTTTACTTTAATAATATGAAGGTTGCATCAATGACTGATGCCTTCACAAAACGGGATAATATTGCTTGGTTCGCTTCACACCGTCATACTCCGGATGCTAATGATACATACAGGTACAGTTATCTTTATAAATATGCAATCGACATTCCTGCAGGAGCAGGTTCTGTAAGATTACCGGATAATCCCGCAATCCGGATCTTTGCAATGACTGTTGCTGATACCCGTAATGATGATATCCAACCGCTGCAGCCTCTTTATGACGATTTCAGGGATAATCCTCCGGTCAGGCTCAGAGTCAGCGAGATCATTACTCCTGATCTGAAACCTTTATCTTCGGTACAGAAACCGTTATTTACCGAAAGCATTGACGAAAGGATGCTGCCCCGGCTGAAACAGTATCTTAAAAATGCGGGAATGGATACGGTCATTACAGTAACACTGCCCTCCCGGTCCGACTTTGCTGATGCAGCATCAGGTAACGGCGTTACCGCAACCTATTATCCTTCAGGGAAATCCCTGGGCGGTGAAGAATACCGGGGACTGAAAACAGATGTCCGGGGACTGCTTAATACGGATCAGGATATGACATCGGATGTGTTGTTTTTCGATAACGGCGAAGGGCGGATACTTATCGACCTGCAAAAGCCTGTTTCAGTCGAAAAGATCAATATCTATCTCTATAATGCCAGAGGAAGAGGGCCTCAGGGTGGACCCGGCGGACCGGGCTCAGGCGCTCCGGGAGTCCCGGGAGGACCGGGTGCCGGTGTGCCAGGACCGCAGGCAACAGTCCCGGCTGAGCCACCGAGGAACAGGGGTCAGCAGATATTCTCAGTGTGGGCTTCAGCATCCGGCTCAGATATAACAGGCGATCCTAAAACAAAAGGCTGGCAGTATCTGGGAGCTTACGGTTCGGCAGGTAGCGGGAGAGGTTTCGGTGGCACCGGAACTTCCTGGATATTTGATAATAATCTTAAATGCAGATATATCATGTTTATCACAGATGGCGGATGGCACAGCTCAGATTATTTCCGGCATCTGGATATATTCGAAAAAAAGTAGGGCACTTAAAAAATCCATGACGCAACCTTTCCTGAGTTTTTAGCATCATTTTCATGAAAAGATTAGCGAAAGGACAATATTTTTAATATTTTTATACTCTGTACTAAGGTTATAAGACCTTGCCTGAGATTAGAAATATCATTAATGGTTGTCTTAAAGGTAACAGGAGGGACCAGGAACTCCTGTACAGGCGTCATGCACCCAGGTTATATGCTGTATGCCTGCAGTATTCCGGCAATGATGAAGAAGCCAGGGATATATTACAGGAGGGATTCATTAAGATCTTTGAAAATCTGATCCATTATAAATATGAAGGATCCTTTGAAGGCTGGATGAGAAGGATAATTGTGAATACAGCTCTCGAGAAATACCGTAGCAGGCACAGCTTATACAGGGTGGATGATATCGAACAGATCCCGGAACCTGATGCGGACCCGGATAATGAAGATTATTCAGGCCTCGATGCCGTAGATCTTTTGGGAATAATACGTGAGCTGCCTCCAAAGTACAGAATGGTCTTTAACCTTTTTGCCATTGAAGGATACTCACATAAAGAGATAGGTCAGATGATAAATATCTCGGAAGGAACTTCCAAATCGAACCTCGCACGTGCAAGGATAATTTTGCAGAGGAGGGTCGGTTCATATACGGGAATTAAGAGAAAGGTGCTGAATGGATGACAAAAAAGCAAATATTGATCTTGTTTTCAGAAACGGGCTGAAAGATTTTGAGGTACTTCCCCCGCCTGAGGTCTGGAACAACATCAGACCGGTCGTCAGGAAAAAACAGCGTCCCCTGATCATTCTCAGAACGGCAGCCGCTGTTGCTGTACTTTTGTCTCTGACCTTCCTTGCTTACAGGATGAGCAGGCAGATTACAGGAAATACCGGCAATGATCTGGTTACACTTAATGAAAACAGCGAACCGGGAATAACTGCAACTCCTCCGGAACGGATAACCCCACTGCAGAATATTCTCACTCCTTCCGATGCTTCAGGATCAACAGAGGAAACCATTATTAATACCTACTTTCCTGATTTATCAGAGCAGGTAACAGCTCCGGCACTCAGTGATACCGGTACGGAATTAAATACCGTCAGCCTGACAGTTCCGGGAAGTGTATCGATCTCTGAACGAAATGCTTCATCAATCGGTCTGCTTCAATTATTTGAAAAACCCGGAAAGGAAGTAACAGATGCAATTACCACTCCCCTTTTCTCACCGGAGATCGTTCCTGAGAAAAAAACTGAGAGATGGACTGTTGCCGCACTCGTATCACCGACTTACTATACAAATTTCTACTCGGGCTCAGATGAAACTTCTTCACAGCTTCACTCTGATGAACAACCATTATTCTCTTATTCCGGCGGCGTAGCCTTTTCCTATAAGATCAACAAACGGGTAAGCGTCCAGTCCGGCCTCTATTATTCATCCTTCGGACAGGAACTTTCCGGAATTACTTCTTTCGGAGGCTTTCAGCAATATGATTATACAAAAAGCGATCGCAATTTTGAGGTCCTTACAAGCAGCGGCCTCGTTTATACAAATAATGCGGATGTATTCCTTATCGACAGCCGGTCGGATAACCGGCTGACAACAAGATATACAAAGGATTTCTTCGATCCGACCAAGGCAAACCTTCAGTTTATAGATAATTCACTCAGACAAAACTTCAGCTACCTCGAACTGCCTGTGATAGTCAGGTATAAACTGATCGACAGAACCCTCGATTTTAACCTTGTGGGCGGATTATCTTCAAACCTCCTTGTTAATAATTCTGTCTATGCCGATATCGACGGCGGAAAATATCAGGTCGGGAAAACAGAAGGACTTAATATGCTTACCTTCAGCAGCTCACTCGGTATGGGAATGGAGTATAACATTTCAGGAAACCTTTCTCTTAACCTTGAACCTACTTTCAGATATTACCTCAACCCTGTAAGTCAGAGCCAGGGATTGAGATTCCATCCGTATTCCTTCGGTATCTTCTCCGGAATTTCATACCGGTTCTGATAAAAGATCCCTGTGTTCATAATTTGATATCTCCGGCAATTCACTTATATGCTTATAAGGCGAAAAAAACGTACCTTTGCATTTTGTTTTTTAATAACTGGAGATTATGAAAGTTCCCGGAAAGATAACTGTGATCACAGCAACAATACTGGTCACGGCTCTGATTCTCATTTTCTCGGTATTGCACGGATTTAATGTTTTCAGCAACCCACCGCAGACAGAAGAAAGATCAGATTCATTGTTCTTCAATAAACCATATAAACTTCCTGATGAAGTTACATTTGCAGGGGAGAAGATGCCTCTTGAGAATTTTGATACCAAGGAAAGCCTTGATCGTGAAATACTTGTAAGCGCATACCGCCATTCCTCGACAATACTTATAATCAAAAGGGCAAACCGATATCTTCCCATAATCGAAAAGATACTTCAGAAGAATGGTATACCCGACGATTTCAAATATCTTGTTGCGGCAGAAAGTGAATACAGTAATATGGTCTCACCTGTCGGGGCGACCGGTTTCTGGCAGATAATGCAGGCCACCGGAAGAGAATACGGTCTGGAGATCAATTCCGTCGTGGACGAAAGGTATCATATAGAAAAATCGACGCAGTTTGCATGTGATTATTTCAGGAAATCGTACGAGAAATACGGAAACTGGACTCTGGCGGCAGCATCATACAATGGAGGAAGGGCTGCACTGGACGAACAGATCAGGATACAGCGCCAGAACAATTATTATGACCTTCTGCTTACCGAGGAAACTGCCAGGTATATATTCAGGGCAGTAGCCTATAAGCTTGTAATTACTGATCCCGCGAGATATGGTTTCGATATATCAAAGGAGGAACTTTATCCCGGGCTTAAATATTATGAGGTTAAGGTTGATACTGCCGTAGCTGATTTTTCAGCATTTGCCGAAAAGTATGGAACGAATTATAAATTGCTTAAATTCCTCAATCCCTGGCTCAGGAAGCCATATCTGACTCCCGGATCGGGGAGGGAATACTTCATTAAGATACCTGCTGAAGGGATGCGAAATCCTGAAAGCAATGAATCAGTCAACTGATCTGTCCCTGTCTGCTGATTAAGATGAGTGAAGAAATAAAAGTACTTGGAGCCAGGGTCCATAATCTGAAGGATATAGATGTTACAATTCCGCGTAACAGGCTTGTTGTTATTACCGGTCTCAGCGGAAGCGGTAAATCTTCACTCGCATTTGATACAATATATGCCGAAGGTCAGAGAAGGTATATGGAAACCCTGTCGGCCTATGCAAGGCAATTCCTGGGAGGAATGGAAAGACCCGATGTCGATAAGATAACAGGTCTGAGCCCTGTGATCTCAATCGAGCAGAAGAGTACAAACAAGAATCCCAGGTCAACCGTAGGTACCATAACTGAAATATATGATTTTCTCCGATTGCTTTTCGCCAGAGCTGCTGATGCTTATTCATGGGCTTCTGGTGAAAAGATGGTCAGATATACGGATGATCAGATTATTGACCTCGTTAAAGAGAGATATGACGGGCATAAAATTTACCTCCTTTCGCCTCTCGTAAAAGGAAGGAAAGGTCATTACAGGGAACTTTTTGAGCAGCTGAGAAGAAAAGGTTATCTCAGCGTCAGGGTAAATAATGAGATCAGGGAGATCGGTCCGGGTATGAAGCTTGACCGGTACAAGATCCACTACATTGAGCTTGTTATTGATAAATTCACTGTAGGAGATATCGCCGTTAAAAGGCTGAGAGATTCTGTCCGGGTGGCTCTCGACCAGGGAGACAATATCATGATGGTCCTTGACAGTGAGAGCAATGAATCCCGCTACTTCAGCCGCCAGCTCATGTGTCCTGTTACAGGAATATCATATAATGAGCCGGCTCCGCATACTTTCTCTTTCAATTCACCCCAGGGAGCCTGTCCGCATTGCAATGGTCTCGGTGAGGTCTCAAGTATAGATGAGAAAAAACTGATCCCCGACAGGGAGCTGAGTATTAGAAAAGGAGGGATAGAACCGCTGGGCAAATACCGGAATGTATGGATCTTCTGGCAGATCGAAGCAATCGCCGAGAAGAACGGATTTACACTTGATACTCCGATAAAGGATATTCCCGAAGAAGCCCTGAATAAGATTCTGTACGGGTCCGATGAAGTGCTGAGGTTATCAAATACACCTCTGGGGATGACTTCAAACTATCTTCTTACATTCGAAGGGGTTGTAAATTTCATCGGAAACCTCGAATCAGCGGATGCCAGGAAGAACGGCTCAAAGATGAAGGACCAGTATGTTCAGTATGACATTTGTCCGGAATGTAATGGTATGCGGTTAAAGAAAGAAGCACTGTTCTTCAGGCTGGCAGATAAGAATATAGGGGAGATCTCCGCAATGGATATAAGGGAGCTTGCGGAATTCCTGAATCACATGGAGGATAGAATGTCGCAGCGGCAGCGCCGGATAGCTGCCGAGATACTGAAGGAAATCCGGTCGAGGGTTGGCTTCCTTATGGATGTGGGCCTGGATTACCTCTCACTCAACCGTGGAGCCAGGACACTTTCGGGAGGCGAAAGCCAGAGGATAAGACTTGCTACACAGGTTGGCTCAAAGCTCGTAAACGTACTTTATATTCTCGATGAACCCAGTATAGGTCTTCATCAGCGTGATAACAGGCGCCTGATAAGCTCACTCAGACAGCTGAGGGATGCCGGGAATTCAGTTATTGTTGTCGAGCACGACAAGGAAACGATCCTTTCGGCCGACCATATAATCGATATGGGGCCCGGGGCGGGTGTTCACGGCGGCCTTGTTGTGGCTGAAGGTAATCCTGAAGAGATCAAAAAATTCAATTCACTCACATCAAGGTACCTGAGCAATAAGGAGAAGCTGAATATTCCCAAATCGCGGAGGGCAGGAAACGGTAAATTCCTGGTACTGAGGGGAGCAAGCGGACATAATCTCAATAATGTGGATCTTACAATTCCGCTCGGAACTCTTATTTGTGTAACCGGCGTTTCGGGGAGCGGGAAGTCATCTCTTATAAACCAGACTCTTCATCCGGCGCTGGCAAGACGCTTTCATCATTCAGGCAAGCCAGCCCTGCCTTACAGGGAAATTGAGGGACTTGCTTATCTGGATAAGGTGATTGAAGTCGACCAGTCGCCTATCGGACGAACACCAAGATCCAATCCTGTTACTTACACAGGAGTATTTACAGATATCAGGAAGTTATTTGAACAGACAACTGAAGCTAAGATCCGGGGATATACAGCAGGAAGATTTTCATTCAATGTCAGCGGTGGAAGATGCGAAGGCTGTGAGGGAGCAGGGGTAAAGACAATTGAGATGAACTTCCTTCCCGATGTTTATGTACATTGTACCGACTGCAACGGGAAACGTTACAACCGGGAAACCCTGGAGGTTAAATATAAAGGTAAGTCAATCGGCGATGTACTTGATATGACTGTTAACATGGCTGTTGACTTCTTTACTAATATTCCTTCAATACATCATAAGATCAAAACCCTTCAGGACGTCGGTCTGGGTTATATAAGACTCGGTCAGCAGTCAACAACTCTCTCGGGCGGAGAAGCCCAGAGAGTGAAGCTGTCCACCGAGCTTTCAAGAAAGGATACGGGGAAAACACTCTATATCCTCGATGAACCGACTACCGGCCTTCATTTTGAAGATGTCAGGGTACTTCTCGATGTTCTCAACAAACTTGTCGACCGGGGAAACACAGTAATTATAATCGAGCATAATCTTGATGTGATAAAAATGGCCGATTATATTATCGACCTTGGCCGCGAAGGAGGCAGGGAAGGAGGGGACATTGTTTTTTCCGGAACTCCGGAAGAGCTTATACGGTGCGCCGACAGTTATACAGGTATATACCTTAAACCTGAACTTATACCATAATAAATAATTATATTTGAATCCCTTAAAGATTTACAAATGGGCAAGAATGACAAACCGGCAGATCTGATCAAGGATGCTTTTACTGAAAAGACATGGCATGAAATACATACAACCGATTCCTGGAGGGTTTTTAAAATAATCTCCGAACTCGTTGAAGGATTTGAAAAGCTTGCACGTATAGGCCCCTGCGTTTCAATTTTCGGATCGGCACGTACTCATTACAACGATAAATATTACAGGCTGGCGGAAGAAATAGCATTTAAGCTTACAGAGAATGGATACGGGGTTATCACAGGAGGCGGACCGGGCATTATGGAAGCTGCAAATAAAGGAGCAAAGAGGGGGAATGGCAAATCAGTCGGAATAAATATCGATCTACCGTTCGAACAGAAACCCAATCCATATATCGATGCCGATAAACTGATCACATTCGACCATTTCTTTGTCAGAAAGGTTATGTTCATGAAGTATGCCCAGGGTTTTATTGTTTTACCCGGAGGCTTCGGAACATTCGACGAGCTCTTCGAGGCAATAACACTAATCCAGACAAGGAAAATCGGAAAGTTCCCCATCATCCTTGTCGGTGCTAATTTCTGGACGGGTCTTGTGGAATGGATTAAGGAAGTAATGCTTGAGGAGGAAAAGAATATTTCCCCCGTGGATCTTGATCTTTTCACAATTGTTGATACAGCTGACGAGGCTGTTGATAGTATCAAGGAATTCTACTCGCGTTATCTTCTCAGCCCGAATTTCTGATATACCTGTCTATCTCACGGTCAGTATCCCTGCGTTTTATTGTTTCACGCTTGTCATACTCCTTTTTGCCCCTGGCAAGAGCAACTTCAGCTTTCGCCAGTCCTCTCTCATTCAGGAATACCTTTATTACGATTATTGTCAGTCCGGTTTCTTTTACCTTTCTGCCTATCTTATTAAGCTCTTTCCTGGTCAGAAGAAGCTTCCTTTCCCTCAATGGATCATGATTATTAAGGTTACCCCAGTAATATTCCGCGATATGCATGCCCTTTATGAACAATTCATTATCCCTGAAAATGCAATAAGAATCTGCCAGGGCGGCTTTCCCGAGCCTGATCGATTTGATCTCCGTCCCGGTAAGTTTTATCCCGGCAACGAATTTCTCCAGAAACTCGTAATCGTGGGAAGCCTTCTTGTTTCTGATTACTATATCTCCTGAGCCTCTTCTCATTTTTTGATCTGGTGCGAGGACCAAAATTAGTGTTTTTTTGATAACTTGGTTGAAACTAAAAAACTGTAGATACAATGCATGCACCAGGTAAGCCGGAATATGACATCCTCGTTATAACAGGACCTACTGCTTCCGGGAAGACTGCTCTTGCTGCTTCAGTTGCCGGCCGGCTTGGAGGTGAAATAATAAGTGCTGATTCACGGCAGGTTTACCGATCAATGGACATAGGCACGGGAAAGGACTATGATGATTATGTAGTGGATGGAAGAAGAATTCCCTGTCATCTTATAGATATTGCCGATCCCGGATATAAATATAATGTATTTGAGTATCAGCGTGATTTCCTGAAGGTCTATAATGATCTTAAGAAAAGAAATATTTTTCCTATTCTTTGCGGCGGATCAGGTATGTATATCGACAGTATTGTATCGGGATACAGGATGTATGAAGTGCCTCCGGATCCTGAGCTCAGGGCGCGGCTCGAAAAGAAGACATCGGATGAGCTGGCTGATATCCTTTCAACATACAAAAAGCTGCATAACAAGACAGATACAGACACCAAAAAGCGGGTGATAAGAGCTATAGAGATTGAAGAGTATAACCGGTCGGGTAACAGAGGGCAGACTTTACTGCCGGAATTAAAATACCTTATTGCAGGTGTAAGGCTGGAAAGAGATGTCAGAAGAATACGGATAAGCGAAAGGCTGGGAAAAAGATTTGATTCGGGGATGATTGATGAAGTGAAACATCTGATAGACAGTGGTATAAGTGAAGAGAACCTTATCTGGTACGGGCTTGAATATAAATATATTACACTTTACCTGAAGGGGAAAATGGATTATAATACTATGTTCAGGGAACTTGAGATCGCCATCCACAGGTTTGCCAAGAGGCAGATGACCTGGTTCAGGGGTATGGAACGTAAGGGCATTCCAATTCACTGGATAGACGGGGAACTTCCAATGGATGAAAAGGTCAGGCTTGTCCTGAAGCTCATCGAAGTATGACTATCTCTGATTCAGATAAGTATCCAGCCACCCGAAGAACTCATTCTGCCATATTAATGCATTCTGGGGTTTCACAACCCAGTGTCCTTCATCTTCAAAAAAGAGCAGTTTTGTAGGGACATTATGTAGCCGTGCAGCTGTAAAAGCTTCCAGGCTCTGGGTATAGGGGATCCTGAAATCGAGTGCTCCGGATATTATGAGTATCGGCGTATCCCAGTTGTCTGCCATAAGATGGGGAGAGAATCCATAGCTCTTAGGCATATCCCAGTACGGACCCTCAATATCCTTGTCGGGGTACCAGAGTTCCTCCGTCGATCCGTAAAAGCTTGTAAGATTAAATACACCGCAATGGGCTATGAATGCTTTAAATAATCCCCCGTGCATTCCTGCAAGGAAGAACACGGATGATCCTCCATAGCTTGCACCTACGGCGGCGAGGCGCTGTTCATCAACAAACGGTTCTTTTGCCATGGCATTGGTGGCATCGAGATAATCCTGTATGTTCTTTCCTCCGTAATCGCCTGATATCTGTTCTTTCCAGGCCTGTCCGAAACCCGAACTGCCTCTTCTGTTCGGAGCAATAACAATATAACCTTTTGCAGCCATGAGCTGGTAATTCCAGCGGTATGACCAGCTCTGTCCCAGCGGACCCTGTGGCCCGCCCTTACAGAAGAGAAGCGCAGGATATTTTTTTGCAGGATCAAAATCGGGAGGATAAATTATCCACATCTGCATATCCTTGTTATCCTTTGTCTTTATATACCGTTCTTCGGTCTTACCCATCTTTACCGACTCATAGATAGTCTTGTTTATAAAGCTTATCTGTTTTATACTTCCGCTTGCAGGATCTATTGCCGCCAGCTCGGAGGCCATCGACATTGACTGTATGCCGGAAATAAGTACTCCCGATTTAAGCTTTATGGGACCGAGGTCGTGCACACCCTCAGTGACTTTCGTAACTCCGCTCCCGGAAAGATCAGTCCTGAAGACCTGGGCAGTCCCCAGATGAGCACATGTAAAATAAATTGTTGAATTATCAGCCCATGAAATATTTTCCGCATCAAAGTCCCATCCGCGTGTTACCCACGTGTTTTTCCGCTCTTTTATATCATAAACGAACAGGCGGTCGAGGTCTGATTCATAACCTTCACGCTCCATGCTCTGGTAGGCTATTTTAGAACCATCCGGAGAAAAGACAGGATATTTGTCGAAACCATGATTCCTTTCAGTAATGTTCACTTCTTTTCCCGATGACAGGTCATATAGGAATATATCGGTATTTGTGCTCCTCGCATCCTCCATTCCCTTCATTCTCTTAGTGGTATAAGCTATAGATTTCCCGTCGGGGCTCCAGGCTATTTCGTTCTCATCAAAATACGGAGCAGTCGGGGATTCATATTTCTGACCTTCCATAATATCCTTTTCACCTGATACTTTCGTGCCGTCGAAGGATGCAACAAATATATGACTGTATGAAAAATCGCTCCAGTAATTCCAGTGACGGTACATCAGGTCATCAATTATCCTGACTTTAGCTTTGGGAAGGTTGTACTTTTCGTTTGCAGTCTGATCAAGTTTGACTCTCCTTGTAAAAAGGATTTTATCTCCCACGGGAGATATACTGTAGCTTTCAAAGTTTTCGAGTCCCCGGACTTCCTGTTTTTCCGATCCGTCAGCCTTCATGGTCATCAGTTTCCCGGCGCTGACAAATGCAACAGACTGGCCGTTGCTGATCCACTGGGGTGAAATTCCTCCCCCGGTTGTCAGCTGCACAGGATCGCCTCCGGCCGACGGGATCCTGAAGATATTTGTTCTTCTTGCTTCAGTTTCAGCATTTATCTCTGTTACGGTGTAAACGACCGATGAACCATCGGGAGAAAGGTCGAATGATCCCAGTCTTCCGAATTTCCAGAGGATTTCGGGCGTCATTACTCCTCCCGCCTTCTCCTGTGATGTAAGTTCATTACTGAACTGAGGCACCGACGTGTCATTTACGGCAGTATTCTTCCTGCAGGATACTGAGCAAAGTAATACCACAAGAATTACCGGTAAGAGATATCTTTTCATGGGATATGCTTTTATGAATTATTGATTTTTAAGAGCTTCTGCAACTTTATTTTTCAGTTCGTCATATAATTCCGGATTATCTTTCAGTATCTGCTTAACGGCATCTCTGCCCTGACCGATCTTGGTCTCGTTGTAGCTGAACCATGATCCGCTTTTCTTGATTATATTAAAATCAGTACCGAGATCTACTATCTCTCCGAGTTGGGAAATTCCTTCTCCGTACAATATATCGAAATCGGCTTTTTTAAAGGGTGGGGCGAGCTTGTTCTTTACGATCTTGACCCTTGTACGGTTACCGATGATCTCTTCACCTTCCTTCAGCTGGTTTGACTTACGGATGTCAAGCCTTACCGAGGCATAGAATTTCAGGGCGTTTCCTCCTGTTGTTGTCTCCGGGTTCCCGAACATGACCCCGATCTTCTCCCTGAGCTGGTTGATAAAAACGCATGATGTATTTGTTTTACTGATATTTGCAGTCAGTTTCCTGAGGGCCTGTGACATAAGCCTGGCCTGGAGTCCCATTTTTGAATCGCCCATCTCGCCTTCTATCTCAGCTTTCGGTGTCAGTGCGGCGACAGAGTCGATGACAATTATATCGAGAGCTCCGGACCGGATCAGGTTATCGGCAATCTCGAGAGCCTGTTCCCCATTATCGGGTTGTGAAATAAGAAGGTTTTCAACATCAACTCCAAGTTTCGCTGCATAGTTCCTGTCGAATGTATGCTCTGCATCTATGATAGCAGCGATACCTCCGTTCTTCTGTGCTTCTGCAATAGCATGTATGGCCAGAGTTGTTTTTCCTGAAGCTTCAGGACCATAGATCTCAATAACACGTCCGCGTGGCAATCCCCCAATTCCCAGGGCAGCATCGAGACCTATCGAACCGGTTGAAATAACCTGGACATCCTCAATAGCACGGTCGCCCAGTTTCATTATAGTTCCCTTACCATAATCCTTTTCAATCTTACCGATTGTTATTTCAAGGGCTTTCAGCTTTTCCTTGTCGATCTCTTTCTTGTCTTTACTCATATTGATTTATTATATTATTTATACATTTCGAAAATCTGTTCAGAGTGTGCTTTTGTATTTACTTTTTTAATTATTTGCTCAATAATACCTTTTTCATCTATTACAAAGGTAGTCCTTGCTATTCCTAAAAATGTCCTCCCATAAAGGCTCTTTTGTGTCCATACTCCGTAGTCCTCCAGTATCTTTCTGCCGGTATCGGCAATTATCGGGAACGGGAGGGAATATTTATCTGAGAATTTCTTATGTGATTTTTCACTGTCGCCGCTTACCCCGACTACAGCAAAGCCTTTTTCAAGAAACATCTTATAGTTATCCCTCAGATCGCATGCTTCTGCAGTACATCCCGGGGTATCATCCTTGGGGTAGAAATACAGGACAAGCTTTTTCCCTGCGAAATCTCCCGACTTTACTATATTTCCGTTCTGGTCAATACCTTCGAATGAAGGTGCCTTCATACCCTCTTTTAGTGATTCCATCGTTTAAGTGATTTTGTTATTATGGGTAAATTTACAAAGATTTTTGACACTCGAAATTTATTTTAACCGAACTTCATATTTAAGTCGGCTGGTTGAAATCAAAATTGATCAGGATTTAAACACTGCCTCTTAAGGAATTTTCATGAAACCTATTTTGTGGTTATCTTTGCTGTTAATTAAGGGCATGGAAGAATGACTGTTTATTTATAAATAAGTTGTAAGGCATTGAGATACACAGTTAAATACATATTATTAATTATTAAATACAGGATCCGGCAACTGGCATTGTGCCTTCTTATACTGTTTGGGACTATGGTTTTTCCTCTGGAAGCTCAGCAGAAAGCAACCCGGCAATCGGCTCTTGATGCATTTAACAAAGGTAAATTTGATCTGGCTTATAATCATTTTACCGAACTGCTCGTAACTTATCCGAAGGACCCTGTTTACAGGTATTATTCCGGTGTTTGCCTTGTAAAGATGCAGAAGGATCCTGAGGAAGCGACGGATATGCTCCTTCAGGCACGAAGAGACGGAGCAGTGGTAAGATCAGTTCCCCAGGATGCCCTGTTCTGGCTGGGAAGGGCACAACAGATGGCAGGAAGATTCACTGATGCTATTGCTTCATATGAAGAGTACACCGACCTGGCAGGCAGGAAAACCGCACGGGAAACAGGAACTCCCGAATTCATTCAACAGTGCCGGGAGCAGAGAGGCCGGTTGACAGTGGCTGATATTTTAAGGGCCGGGACTGAGGGTGAGGCTAAGGTTGAGGCTGAGAATAAAGATGAGGTTAAGGCTGAGGTTAAGGTTAAAGCTGAGGTTAAGGCTAAGGAAAAGGTTGAGGTTGAGGTTGAGGGAAGGGCTGAGGCAGATATACCTGTGTACAGGCCTTCAGGACCTGAAAAAATGAGCAGGAAAACTGACAGTCTGGCTGCAGTTACAGTTACTGATACAGTGAAAGCAGAAAAAGCTCAGACAGTAAAAAAGACTGAAGAAGAACAGGATACAACTTTTAAAGCGGTCATTGATGAACATGTTGCCGAAGCAGTAAAACAACCTGTATCTGCCGGAGTGCTAAGTCTGTTCAGCATTGATCCCGAAGTGATATATGACCGTGAGGCAAAGATCCGTATCAATCCGAAGCATCCTGCAGGATTGATATACCGTATCCAGCTGGCTGCCTTCAGGAATCAGGTGGCTCTCTCATATTTTAAGGGAATTGCTCCGGTTTACGGGATAAGAAACGCCTCCACCGGTGTAACAACTTATTACGCCGGGATGTTCAGGAAGGCAGATGATGCAAGGAAAGCTCTTCCCAGGGTCAGACAAACAGGATTCAGGGATGCCTTCCTTGTTGCATTCTCAGGCGGAAGGGCTGTCTCGCTCGAGAGGGCTGCCGTACTTGAAAAGGAATGGGGAGTAATTCCTTTCACCCCCGATGAACAGGCTTTCAGGGAGAGCCCGGCAGATACAATCCCTCCTACATTATCATTCAGGGTCGAGGTCGTCCGGACGGCTAAGCCTGTAAGTGAACAGGATTATGAAGATATGAAGAAGCTTTCCGGGACCAGAGGTCTGGATATCGAAACACTTCCCGACGGGAGTATAGTTTATCTGATCGGGAAGTTCATCACTTTCGTAAGCGCGGAGGATTATGCCGATCTGCTTGTAAGGAACGGTTACCGCGATGCAAAGGTGGTCGCCTGGCTCGGCAAGAAGGAGATCCCTGTCGAAACGGCTAAACAGCTTTTTGAAAGCCTTAAATGATCTATTTTATATAGAAACCGATCATTTCCCTTACAGCTTTCCGGCAAACAGCACACAGACCTCCGGGTGTGTTGCTTTTCATCGTACATTCCATCTGCGGCCTCCAGATGCCTTTTGCCGAATAGCCTCCGCCTTCAAACAGACCGACGACACCTTTGTATTTTTCTTCTGCCGGTGTGGGTACGGGAACGGCCCTGTCTATCATTTTCTTCCACTTCGAATCAAAGTTCACCTGTGTCGTAATGTTAGGCTCCCATGGTTCAATATCAAGGGGGTAGAACTCCTCGTATGCAACCGTTGAGGAATAGTATTCATCTGCAAGTCCTGCAAAACCATGGCCAAGTTCATGAACGAAAACATGTGCAGACAGAGGATGATCGGTTGTGGTACAACTGTAGTAGTTATAAACGCCTCCTCCTCCATATCTGGGACTGTTTATAAGTACGACTATATTGTCGTGGGGAACAACTGCCGCGTAGTCATTGACCGTTTTGATATCCTGTGTGGTCAGGTAACGGTCAAGGTCGAATGTGTAAAAGCTCGAATTCATGATAGTTGAAACATATACATCTTCACCGGGGACATCGGTACCTGATTCTGCCGATACTGCTTCGACAGCCCATATATTGAATTTGTCCCTGAATTCGCTGAATGGAGCTTCTTTCAGCAGTATATTTGTCACTCTCTTCACATCCTCCCTGAATTTAGCCATTTCATCAGCCCTGTAACCTTCAGCAATAAATACCAGATCGACATTCACCGCCGGATCTCCCGAATAAATGATTTTCGTTACACCCACTTCCACAGGCTTTTCCTTCCTGATGAAGTAATCTTCAGGATCAATATCGGTTTCATAAAGCTTTTCAAATGATCCGTCCCGGATTCTCTGGCTCAGAACAAATCTTACCTTATATTTCGGGAAGGGCATCGTTGCCACTTCGGGGAAGCTTCTTTCAATAATTTTCGCTTCAGCCGTTGTCTGCCATTCCTGGTAGAGTGTACTGAATCCACGTGAGTATAAAAGTCTGGTTCCCGTGGAATCGAAAACCTCATATTTAAAATTTCCGTAATTGAAAGGGTCGATAAGGTTTGTTCTGGATCCGCCGTAGAATGGTTCTTCTTTCATCCCAACAGGATAAACAGTAGTTTTTTTATTATTCCCGGCAAGCATATAATCAAAACGGAGCACTTTCCCGGTAAAATATTTATCAAAACTGCCCTGCCCTGCAGCAAATACTGGTAAAACGGCCAGCAGAAATATGGTTATATGTCTCATTATGTGACTGATTTTAATCAAAAAAGCAAAGCTAAGATATTAGATGATTCGCACGTTAATAATTTGTCTAAATTTGCCGGATAAAATTTAACGGTTCCGGGTTCCGGGTTAAGAGTCCAGGGTTCTGGGTTCATGGTGAATCCCACCAGGGCGGAACACGGAACACGGAATGAAGTAACTAAAGACTATGGCAGATTTAAATACACGTATAAGTGATTTTCTGTGGAAGGATCTTTATGAGAAGCAAAACACTCCCAGAAAGGATCCGTTCTGGGAAGCGCTGCGCAGCACCGGTACAGAACTCTGGCTTGATACAGGCGATATGGAGGAAGCGGAAGCGAACTGGTCGGCTGAAATGAGTGCTCTTACTACAAACAACACTCTTCTCAACAACGAGATCCAGAAAGGTATTTATGATGTTTTCATTTCCGAGGCAAAGCATCTTGTGAGTCATCTTCCGATAAATGAAAGGGTGAAGGAGATCGCTTTCATACTGAATGCCCGTCACGGACTAAGGCTGGCTACAAAATTCAGGGGAATGGTAAGCATTGAGCTTCATACAGATACTGCCCATGATATAAAGGCAATAGAATATTACGGGAAGAGATACCATGAACTTTGTCCTGATCAGTTCATAATTAAGGTACCCTATACAGCAGAAGGTCTTCTTGGAGCCAGAAAGCTTAAAGAAGCAGGTGTAAGAATAAATTTCACACTGGATTTCAGTGCCCGTCAGAATGTACTTGTCACCGCTGTAGCCCGTCCGGATTATACAAATGTTTTTCTTGGCAGGATAGGGGCATTCATGTCGGACAATAAGCTGGGTGACGGAAGCGGAGCAGGGGAAATGGCAGTTATCGCATCACAGAACTGGGTATCAGGTTTCTCGGGTAAAAATCCCTGGCAGACAAAGCTCATTGCAGCCAGTCTTAGAAATTATAATCAGATCGAACTGCTTGCAGGTGCAGATGTGTTTACTATGCCTCCCAGGGTTGCATCTGCCGGAAGAAAATCCCTGAGCGGAAAATTCACCTCACGTATGCACGAGAATTATGAGGTTAGTATGTTTTCCTCTGCTGAAGGTGCACATATAGAAAAATTCTGGACAGTTGATGACCGGGTCCTTACCCTGGCCGACAGACTTTCTGCCAAAATTCCTGCAACAGGTTCGGAACTTATTCATATTGCCCAGGAGGAGGGATGTACGGATATGTTCCCGTCACTTTCGAGGGAAGAAAGATCATTTATAGCCTCCGACGGTAAGATCCCGGTATATTCAAGGTGGGAAAAAAGAATAAAAGAAGGAACTATTGCTCCGGATACACTTCTGAACCTGGCCGGACTTGCATCATTTACAGTTGATCAGAAAATGCTCGACGACAGGATAATGAGCATCATTTCCTGACAAGCATCTTACGTTGTCTTATAATCTCATAAAGGAAAATACCAGCGGCAACCGATACATTCAGCGATCCGATGCTACCTGTCATCGGGATGCTTACAATATGATCTGCCAGGGAGGTTAGTTCACGGCTGATGCCCTTGTCTTCCGATCCCATAATAAGTACTGAAGGCCCTGTAAGATCAGACTCCGATGCATGTAATCCTGATCTTTCAACCGCACAGATGACCTTAAGACCTGAATCTTTAAGATATTCAACCGATCTGACTATTGATTTTTCACGGCAAACCGGCATTGTATGCAGGGCTCCTGCGGATGTCTTTACAGCATCTGAAGTGATCCTTGCCGATCCCTTTTCGGGAATCATCACCGCATGAGCCCCGAAGCAGTCTGCCGAACGGACTACAGCTCCGAAGTTCCTTACATCCGATACACCATCAAGTGCAATAATAAGGGGATCATCACCCTTCTCATAGATCATCGGCAGCAGGTTGGCGATCTTCTGATATTCGATTACCGAGAGCCACGCAAGGACACCCTGGTGGTTCTTCCTTGTGACAAGCTCAATCCTTTCTACCGGAACGATCTGGTAAACAATATTATGCCTGCTGACCTCCGTCATAAGCTCATGGTAAAGAGCTCCCTGTAATCCCTGCTTCACAAGAAGACGGTCGATCTGCTTTCCGGCTTTTATAGCCTCAATTACAGGACGTAATCCAAAAATACAGTCTGATTCTCTGATCATCGGTTCTTAAAGATCTTCGGGATTATCAAGACGGAAGACGATGCCCTTTCTCCAGCTTGCCACTGCCTGGTCCCATAAAGTAATAAGTGTCTCGCTCCGGCTTATGAAAAAATCGTTATCTGAAAAGACATTATCCTTCTTTTTGAAAGTGAAGAAAAGGTAGTCCTCCTTTACCCTGTATCTTGTTCCCCATGAGGATTTAATTACAGGTTTACGGTACCCCCAGCTCTCTCCGTCACTGGTCTTGTAAACCTTATCGGGAGGACCGTAAATTATATAGATCATTCCCCGCTCTGTCCTCCAGCCTTCCTTGTATGATGTGAAATAATAATTTGAATACAGGACGCGTGTATAATATATCCTTATCAGTTCCCTGGCTTTTTCAATGTTCCCGCCGCATCCTATCCAGAATTCATCAAGTGCCACCTTGGGCCTTTCTGAATTAGTCATCCGGTACATCTCTTCGGCTGATGCCAGGTAAGCCAGAGGCGGGATCATCGTCCCGGGTTCTGTCATCTGAGGATACGTAACCCCGAAATTCAGGAAGGTATATCCGTCGGCAATCTTACGGTCGGTGCTGCACAGGTAAATACCTTCATCGGGGAACATCATCGGAAGAGTATCCGAATAGGGCAATACAATGGTTGTGTCAGGCCCGTAATCAATAGTCTTTTCCGGAAGAAGCATTGACGGGGGATCGGGGATCTCTTTGAACTGCCTGTAATATGATATATAAAGCGAATCAATAATACCTTTCAGATATACGAGATTCACATATTCATTATTCCTGATTACCGGATTGAAAAGCTCATTCTTTGCAAAATGGCCCCTGGCAAGGAAGTTATACTTGTTGACCGGTGAAAGGGTGTTAAACGGTACAAAGGCCTGGACAACCCTTTGCCTTATCCTGTCGAGTATCTTTATTTCGGCCATATACTGCAATCCGGGCTGTACCCTGAGGGGAACTCTGTAAACAAATTCCATCCGGCCTTCCTCCTTGATAATATTCACATTGTAATAAGCAGTATCGGCCAGCGTCCTCCCCTGGCTTATATCATACAGCTTTACTGTTATCAGCATCTGTGCCATTGCCAGACCCTGGGGATTTGCTTCGGAGAACTGAAGTTCACTTGTAAAAAACTTGACAGCCAGGAAGGACTGGTTCTCAAGCTCGTTGGTGACTGTATACCGCGGATTTATTGAATTCCGGGTCGGATTATACAGATAGGAGAGATCCTTAGGATCGATGACAGTCTGCATGGTACCGCATGAACCTGTAAGTATTGAAAGCAATATAAAAATGAAAATCAGTTCCTTAAAATCCTTCTTATTAAAATGATGCATGAACATGGCTCCCTGTCATTAATCAATTTTTGTGTTCCTTCCATTCAAGCCTTATCCTGCAGAGTTCTCTGCTGTCGGCGGTCCTGAATATTGAATGCTTGTAGAAAAGTCCGTTCCCGGCTTCCCTCGACGACCTTATTATTATGTTCTCACCTAACATTGATTCGGCAAGATAGTTTATTTCCACTGAAGATGGTACATGCTTCATCA
>CAYPHL010000007.1:0-33409 GCA_964410385.1 uncultured Rikenellaceae bacterium
CCTCCAACGTGAACACAACTGCCAATGGCAGCGCCAATGATAGTTTTCATTTATTATGATTTTTAATAATTACCTCCTATCCCTCTTCCTGTCAGACGGAATCCTGCAGGAAGGCCGGCAGGTCATCTGACTGTCTCCCCGATGGCAAGAAGCCGGAGATCACGCACGCTCATACCTGCTATGCCGAGGTTTTCCACAGTTCTGCCGATTTTCCAGTAATCGGTCTCATTCAATCCGCATCCGAGCTGGATTACAGAGTCTATTGTAGGTGTTGGAACATTGAGCATTTTGCCTGTTGATGCAATTGGCACAAGGCTGAAAGGAACGTCTTCTTCTATATATCTTACTCTCAGGGATCGTGGAGCAAGGATCCCCCTGTAACCTACATTCTTCATCATTGCCTCAAAAAGGGTATTTCCTGCTGAGCTGTAAGCCATATACAACCATTGTCTTGCAGAAATTGCCCTTATTCCAATGGCTTCCGCTACTTTAATCCTTTCATCATCTATTTTTTCAAGGATCTTCGCCACTGCCGGCGTAACTCCTTCATGGTAAAACTGGAAATCAGTATCATGTTCTATCCATCCGGCATTAAGTACACACAATGCAGGATGGAATACACTTCCGATATTCTCAAGGCTTGTCTTGAAAACATTATCGCCCGGAACAAATTGCGGGTAAAACTGACGGAGTTTAGTGATGACATGTGGAATAAGGTGGGCGCGGATAGAAGCCACAGGGATGGAATGCTTGATCCTGAAAATATGCACCTGGGAGGGCCCAGTTGCCCTTGATGCATATATAAACGTCTGAGCCTCGGCGATTATCACATTCGCTGTTACTTTTTGTCTCACCAGGACCTGTTTAAATTCCAGGGCGCCGAATGTCCTTCCCGGATGAAGAACAATAATCTGGTCATCAACCAGGAAGGGTGCCATTTGTTCTGCCATCCACCTGTGACCATTTGCCGGAACAACGACCATAATAAGTTCTACTCCTTTTATTGCATCTCCTATCGAAGTGGTTGCCATGTTTATCTTACCAAAACCTTCCACTTCCCCGGTAATCTCTATTGAGCCGGAAGATTTTACACCCCACAATCTTTCCTCACCCCTGTTGAAGAGATTGACTTTATGACCTATGAGTGACAGATGTCCGGCCATAGCGAGACCGCCGTGCCCTGCTCCGAGAACTGCTATCCTGTACCTGTTACCGGAATTCGTACTTGCCATTTGCAGGATATTTTTAATGATCTGACAATATAGCTTTTTTACGGGAATTATTTAAGAAGCTTCTTAATATTATAAAGCTTATTTAATGCTTCGACCGGAGTAAGATTATTTATATCTATCCCGAGGATCTCGTCGCGTATTTGTTTCAGTACAGGATCGTCGAGCTGGAAGATGCTTAGCTGAAGGCCTTCCCTGTGATCAGCCAGGCCTGCCACGGGTTTGGCAAGCTCCTGTTTCTGGTGGCCCTGCTCCAGTTCCTTAAGTATCTCATCAGCCCGGCTGACAACACTTCTTGGCATACCGGCCATCTTTGCAACATGAATCCCGAAGCTGTGCTCACTCCCCCCTCTCTTTAATTTCCTGAGAAAGATCACTTTATTATTAAGTTCTTTGATTGAGACATTATAATTCCTGACCCTCGGAAAAGAGTTCTCCATCTCATTCAGTTCATGATAATGAGTGGCAAACAGTGTTTTGGCTCTCATTTTGCTTTCATGAAGATACTCCACCATCGCCCATGCAATTGAAATGCCATCATAAGTGCTTGTTCCCCTGCCTATTTCGTCAAGAAGTACAAGGCTTCTGTCTGACAGGTTATTCAGGATACTGGCAGTCTCATTCATTTCAACCATGAAAGTCGATTCTCCCAGGCTTATATTGTCTGAAGCGCCAACCCTCGTAAATACTTTGTCCACTATGCCTATCCTGGCAGCCCTGGCAGGTATAAAACAGCCTGTCTGTGCCATCAGGACAATGAGAGCCGTCTGACGCAGAAGAGCTGATTTCCCGGACATATTTGGCCCCGTAAGTATTATGATCTGTTGATCCTCTGTATCAAGAGCCAGGTCGTTCGGGACGTATGATTCACCCACAGGAAGCTGTTTTTCAATTACCGGATGGCGGCCATCGCTGATTTCTATTTTGTCGGAGTCGTCAAGAACAGGTCTTACATAATTATTTTCCGAGGATACTACAGCAAAGGACTGCAGGCAATCCAGCCTTGCAATCAGTACCGAATCGAGCTGTATGGGCGGGATGAAATCAAGTATTGCCAGAACAAGGTCATTGAAAAGACGGGTTTCAAGATCAATAATTTTCTCTTCAGCTCCCAGTATCTTCTCCTCATATTCCTTAAGCTCTTCAGTGATATAGCGTTCGGCACTGACGAGTGTCTGCTTTCTGATCCATTCCGGAGGCACTTTATCTTTATGAGTATTCCTGACCTCGATATAATACCCGAAAACGTTATTATAGCTTACTTTAAGTGAATTGATCCCGGTACGAAGGCTTTCCCTGTTCTGCAGTTCAATGAGATAGTCTTTCCCGCTGTAAAGTATCTTTCGCAGTTCGTCAAGCTCAGATGATACATTGGCTGCTATCACATTACCCCTGATCAACTGTACCGGTGGATCATTATTCAGCTCCCGACCGATCCTGTCGGCAAGTGCTTTACAGGGATTCAGCTGTTCGGCGAGCATTGCCAGCGGCTGGCAACCGCTGTTCAGACAAAGTGACTTTAACGGATCAACCGCCTTCAGGGCCCTTTTAAGCTGAACCACTTCCCGTGGATTGATCCTGTTCACCGCTACTTTCGACAACAGCCTTTCCAGATCACCCACCTGTTTTATCAATGCCGCCAGTTCTTCCCTGAAAACACTTTTCCCGGCAAGGTGCTGAACAATATCGAGCCTTTCATTTATGGGCTGAATATCCTTCAGAGGCAGCGATAACCATCTTTTCATCAGTCTTCCTCCCATAGGAGATATTGTCCGGTCCAGAACATCAATGAGTGTTTTTGCTCCTTCATACGGTGAATGGAAAAGCTCGAGGTTCCTTACAGTGAATTTGTCGAGCCATACATATCGTTCTTCATCTATCCTTGAAAGGCTGGTAATATGTCCAAGCTGTTCATGCTGTGTTATATCGAGATAATAGAGAATTGCCCCTGCAGCTATAATGCCGTAAGTCATGTTCTGAACGCCAAATCCTTTAAGGGAACTTGTCTCAAACTGTTTCAGAAGCCTGTCATTTGCAGCTTCAGATGTAAATATCCAGTCATCCAGCTTGTTTGTATAGAATTTTACACCGAAATTCTCGGTGAAAAGTTCCTTTTTCCTGTTCTCATAAAGTACTTCCTTTGGCTGAAAATTATTCAGCATCTGGTCGATATATTCAGGTGTCCCTTCTGTCGCAAGAAATTCGCCTGTTGATATATCGAGGAACGAGACGCCAGCTATTTTCCTGTCGATATGAACTGCTGCCAGAAAATTATTTTCCTTATGGTTCAGGACATTATCATTCAGGGAAACACCGGGAGTAATGAGCTCGGTAATCCCCCGCTTTACTATTTTTTTGGCAAGCTTCGGATCTTCAAGCTGTTCACATATCGCCACTCTCTGTCCCGCCCTTACCAGCCTGGGAAGATATGTATCAAGGGCGTGATATGGAAATCCTGCAAGCTCCACAAATGATGCTGACCCGTTGGCACGACGTGTAAGTGTAATACCGAGTATCTCGGACGCTTTAATTGCATCCTCTCCGAAGGTCTCATAAAAATCACCAACCCGGAAAAGAAGTATAGCGTCAGGATGCTTTGACTTGACGCTGTAATACTGCTTCATCAAAGGTGTTTCAACATATTTCTGGTTATCAGACACCATGTTTACTTCTGTGGAAAACGATAATTAAATTGATTACAAACAAAGATACATTATTATAAGTACTTAAAGTGAGCTAAAGTTTTAAGTACTTAAAGTTAAAAATACAGGATTTTAAATATTTGAGGGGTTGAAATAAAGACTTAAAACTTCAGGTAGAAATCTTTTGTAAGATCAATATATTCCTGTGTGAATTCATGTCTTTTGCCGTGTTCGATTGTGAGGAATTTTTCAGTGGTCTTATTCCTTTTTCGTGAAAATTTAATTATCAGTCTTCTTACTTCAATGGTTGGCAGAGGCCTGATCTTCAGGATATCATTACAGTAAAGACCGGATTCATTAGCTTCAGCAATAAAAATATTCCCCTCCGGATAGGGCATTATAACCTGAGCCCGGCCATCTTCTGTGAGCAACTCTGATATACCAAGGAGGAGATCTTTATTATTCAGAGTGATATTATGTCTGGCGGCGGCTTTCACCGGATCAGGATTTTTCAGGGAGTTACTGAAAAATGGAGGGTTGGATACAATAAGATCAAACTTATGTGCTTCCGGAAGAAAATTCTGCAGGCTTGTATTGATTACCCTGATTCTGTCAGACCACCTGCTTCTGCTGACGTTGCTGGATGCCTGGTCAAATGATTCCGGGTCAGGCTCGATGGCAGTTATATCAGCTTCGCTCCTTTGTGCTAGCATCAGGGCGATCAGCCCTGTTCCTGTCCCGATATCCAGAATGGTTTTAATCCCGGAAATATCGGCATATGCCCCGAGCAATACTCCATCAGTGCCAACTTTGAATACACATCTGTCCTGGTAAATTTTAAACTGCTTAAAACTGAAAGAACCGGATGGCATTGCATTTAAGTTTTGAAGTGAAGCAGCTCGGCAGCAAAATTAATCTGTTCGGGATTACCAAGCAGGTAGGCAATATCTTCACTGTGAAATACGGTTTTCGGAACAGGATGTTCGATAACATCGCTTCCTCTTCTTATTGCCAGAACTGTTACTCCTGTTTTTTTCCGGAGATCAATGTCAATAAGGGATTTACCTTCTGCTTCCGAGCCTGTCTCGACCTTTACGGCAGTAATATTTATATTTGAGAATTCATCCAGAATTGATGGCTGGTTCACAGGGTCTTTTGCAGTAAAAGCACCCAGGTTCATGCTGCGGATCCGGGTCATAATACGGTTTACTTCCCTCTGCGGGATCAGTCTTTTAATAAGGATCCTGTTCAGAAGGTCGATCGCAATCTCCAGCTTTTCAGGTAAAACCTGATCTGCTCCCACCTGATAGAGTGCCTCAACATTCCTGATAAGAGTTGAACGGACAAGGATGTAGACGTTTTTGTTCATGCTTCGGACTTTCTCAATTATTGCCATTGATGGAACAATGCTGCCTACTGATACAACAACAATATCAGCTGTATCCACACGTGCTTTCCTGAGTATCGGTTCATTCACCGCATCCCCGTAAACCACAAGATCTCCCTTGTTCATCTTTTCACGGGCCAGCGACGGATCAAACACGATGGATATATGTCTGACATTATTGTATTTTGCCATCTGGGAAAGCTTCAGGGCACTGGCATCCTTGCCAATAATTACCAGATGATTGTCAAATTCCGGGATCTCAGTTTCTTTCAGAGGGAACAACCCATTTATAAGGAATCCCGGAAGAGGCAATCGGAGAAGTGTCCTGACCAGGAAAGGCGAAAGGTAAAACAATAAAGGTGTTAAGGCAATTGTAATAACGGCAACTGATATAAAAAGATGATAATAGAATTCCGGAAAAATTGAATTGTCAAATCCTATCTTTGCCAGCACAAATGAGAACTCCCCCACCTGGCTTAATGCAAGTCCTATCAGAATTGTTCCCTGAAATGTATGTCCGAGTATAAAACCCGTTCCGCCTGCAATAATGGTCTTAATAAAGATCAGGAGCAAAACGGTGATAATGACCAGCTGGAAATTATCGGTAACGAATTTCAGATCAAGAAGCATTCCTACCGACACAAAAAAGAAACTGGCAAAAACATCCTTTACCGGCATAAAATTCCCGAACACATTATAACTGTATTCCGATTCAGAGATCATCAGTCCTGCAAGAAATGCACCGAATGCAAGTGACATTCCCAGTTTTGAGGTCAGCAGGGCAATTGCGAAGCAGATCAGGAAGATGCTCATCATGAACAGTTCCTGGTTCTTTGCCATTGCGATCAGACTGAGCAGCCTTGGCAATATCCATTTGTTACCGGCATATACAAACCCCACAATCAATATCACTTTACCGGAAAGCAGAAAAAATTCCTTTGAAAAATTCACCGATGAATCAGCCAGTATATCAGTAAAAAGCAGGAGTGGAGCAAGAAGCAGATCCTGAAAAATGAGAATTCCCAGAACAGTACGGCCATAATTGGAAGTCAGCTCGGAACGTTCCTGCAGAAGTTTCAGCACTAGTGCCGAGCTGCTCAAAGCAGCCAGGAATCCCATCAGCAGCGCACCCTGCCAGTTCATTCCGTAGAAATGAGAAATGCCTGTGAAAATAAGGGCTGTAAACATAACCTGGACCAGACCACCCAAAAACACTATCCTGCGGATCTTCAGCAGATGAGATAATGAAAACTCAAGCCCGATTGTAAACAGAAGAAGAACAACGCCAATCTCAGCCATAAGCTCTATTTCGTGCCTGGCTTCAATAAGTGATAACAGATGCGGACCTGCAATTATTCCTGTAAGAAGATACCCTACCACTGTGGGGATCCTGAAACGGGTAAAGACAAGATTCACCAGGGTGGATAAGGCAAAGATTATAACAATGTCCTTTAATATTGCTAATTCCATACGATCCTTCAGGAAATCAATGACAATCCCGCTAAAGATAATTTATTTCACCGCAGATAAAGAAGGAGATATAATGATTTTTTGTAAAAATAATTAACAGGAATTCTGCTCTAAAGTTAAACAGAATAATAAAATTGTATAACTGATCTATGTACCAATATGCCTCTGAGCCCCTACGCCGTTGTGCCGTTGCGCCGTTATGCCGTTGCGCCACTGTACCTTTCACATCTACCACCCCGGTACGAAGTTCAGACCAAACTGACCATTTCTGAAACCTCCGTTCTGAAGCGGAAATGCATAATAAGGTTCCAGAACAAGGTAACCAAAAAGATTTATCCTCAGAGAGGCTCCCGTACTCACAACAGGAAATCTGTAACTGCCATCGACACCTTTCGAAAGATCCTGGACAAATGTCATTTTACTTTTATTGTTCCAGGCCATTCCTGCATCGACGAACAGGTTCAGGTCAGTAAAGAGCCATTTTGATTTTATAAGTGCCAGCCTTTCCGGGCCAGTGAATGGCAGGCGTACTTCAGCATTGGCTACCATTATTCTCGTTCCGCTCAACCGTGATACATTGAAAGTCTCACCTGTAAGAAAATCGTTGCCTGAATATGAAATGTTTTCATAACCTCTTATCAGCCATGGATAACCAAGGTAAAGCGGAGGTATTTTACCATTTCTGGCATCCGTACCGTACATACTGTAATTGTAAAACCGGAATGCAAGGCTTACAGGCCTTAGTTTGAAATATTGCCTGAAGTCGATCAGAGTTGTTATTACATCGAGTGATCCGAAATATTTCTCTGCCTGGAATCTCGATCTGCTGCCCTGCATCGGGGCAGTCATTCCGAAATAAGAGTTATCGCTCACAAAAGCAACAGAGATCTGTTGATAGTTATCGCCAGCCGGGGCATCGAGCTTTTCCCTCTTTCCACCTATATTATAGCCATCAAGGAGATAGTAATATGTATATCTGTCGATCCTGTAATAATACCATGATGAGGAGAGGTTCGCTTCAAATCTCCGTGTCTGCGATAAGGGATAGGATGCAAAAAGTGAAATGTTATCCTCAAACATCCTCATATAATCAATTCCAAGATTAATTACCGGAACCGGTTCATCATCCAGCATTATTGTATCATCAGATACTGACATATCTCCGTAGAGATAGGGAATATGTGATAATGATGCACCCCATTTGACCTTACCTTTTTGATTCAGGTAAGCAACCTGTCCGCCGAAATCGTAAATTTCTCCATTCAGCGCGAGAGATGAATAGAGCTGATTATTCCCAACCATATCACTGAATAGCATATTTACACTTCCTCCCATGTTATTCCGGTGAACGCCGGTTGAAAGGCCTATATCAGCACTGTTCGAAATATAGTCGAGCCTGAACTTCGACTTATAGGGTACCCGGGTTATCCTTTCGGAAGTCAGTCCCGGTCCTGTTTGCCGTGTGTAAAGGGTTGAATCTATTATGTTCACAGAGATATTCTTATATGGGGGTAATGTTCCCGCATCAAAATTCACAAAATTCCCGTTTACCTCAGTATCCTTAAAATCGTTCCTGCTTGCTGCAACGATCCTGTATCCGTTGTTAAAGTAATAATTATAGGTGATCAGACCGTTTTCTGCAGCAGCGCTTAAAGCAGGTGAATAAGGTGTAATGCCACTGATTCCCGTCATATAGTCCGTAAGTCTCAGTACACTGTTCGTTGTAAGAACATATTCGTACAGGTTCCTCATTCCGTCGGCATCCGAGAGGAAATAGACCGATTTATTATCAGGTGAGAAACAGGGGTCCATGTTAAAAGCCCCCTGAAAAACATCTATCTCCCTGATATTGCCCGTTTTGAGATCGTATAAAGCCAGATTGAAGCTGTACTTCCTTCCATAACTCATGGGATTTAACTTTTCCTGTGAAAAAACAATATAATTTCCGTCTGATGACCATGAGGGGTGAAGGTTTGCCATTAGATCTGAAGTCAGCTTAAGAACATCTCCGGTATCGAGATAATACATATACAGATCACTGGTCCCGTTCACAAGGCCTGAAACGACAATTTTATTACCATCCGGTGACCAGGCAGGATTTGAAAATGACGGGACTCCCGGAATAGCAATTTCCCGTGTGATCCTGGCCCTGGCAACATCTATCAGAGCAAGCTTATTGACTCCTTTCCTGAAAATAACTATTACATATTTCTTTCCATCAGGAGACCACGAACCTGTTGATTCGACATAATCAAAGTCGTCAATTGAACTGTTTCTTGCAACACTGGCTAGGCGCCTGATTATTTTTCCGTCCCCGGGGCCGGCAAGAAACAGGTCGAGAGTGAAAAGGTCCCTTTCAGAAAAGAAAGCAACATATTTTCCATCAGGGCTTAAAGAAGGAGATATATTGATCCTACCACCATTTTTATCAGATACAATTACCTTCCCTGCTAAGTTATCAGCGCTATCCTTAAGATACTGGCGGAAATAAACTTCATTGGCGCTCTTCCACATTCCTGACAGAACATCCTGATTCACTTTTAGTATTGTATCAAGTGCTTTTTCAATGCCATATTGTGCGGTATTTTGAAAAAGCGGAATAATGACATTATCTCCCCATGTCTTTCCTATCATTGCCCAGAATGATTGTCCGTAACGGTAAGGAAAATATTCCGACTGGTCCGAGAGCTTCTTCAGGGTGGGGAACCTGTTATTGAGAAGAGCATCTCTGATCCACATAGATGTATTAGGATCGACACTTCCGATCGAAAAGTATTCCGCCATACCTTCAACCATCCAGAGAGGGATATTATTTATTGACATCCTTACGGTTGTATCTTCTTTAATGAACATATTATACTGGAAGGCATGGACCAGTTCATGTCCCAGAGTATGATTCGTTTGCGACAGCGAGGGTGCAACAGGCATTATTACCCTGTTCTTCAGTGACTCTGTAACGCCTCCCGTTCCTGTCCCTATAAGACTGTTAATAGTATTTGTCTGCTGAAAATCGGGATGGTTGTTATAAAAGATCACAGGATTCCTGGTTTTGAAAGTATCCCTGAATATCTTCTGATGGTTTAAATACCACTGCTCCGACCAGGATGTCAGAGTATTTAAAAGGGAATCGTTCTTCAGATAATGATATATTTCAAAACCGGGAGTCTGAATGACATCAAATTTAAAAGACCTGTAGCCGGGTTTGTTCCGCCCGAAATACTGGGCGCCGACACTATTAACCAGAACAAAATTAGCTGCCAGGAACAGTATAAAATACCTCAGCTTCCTGTTCCCGGAATACCTGATATGTGGGATTAAGGTTGCCATACATAATATTATTAATTAACTGATCTTTTGGTCATTAATTATTACCTAATCAATCAACTAAAATTTAAATACTAAATATGTTCCGATGAAATATTTTCAAAAAATATGCCAATCCGTTATTCTGTCAGACTTTTGCATTTTGAAATTCAATACAAACTGTAAAATTATTACATTTACTGTTTTATCATTGTTACTAAGTATAATCAGATGATTACATTGAGAAGAGTTTACGATGAGGAAAAGACCGGAGAAAAATATAAAATTTTAGTTGACAGGCTTTGGCCAAGGGGGATTACCAAAGAAAAGGCATCCTGTAATGAATGGTTAAAAGAAATTGCACCAAGTAACGAACTTCGTAAATGGTACAACCATGACCCTGCCAAATGGGATGAATTCAAGCAGATGTACAAGGATGAGTTAGCTGGCAGGAAATATTTAATTGAACGACTCAGGCAACTGGAAACCAAATATGGGAACCTTACTCTGCTATATTCATCCAGGGAGAGAGAATTTAACAATGCTGCTGCTCTGAAAGAATTTCTTACGGAAATAGATTAAAACTTCATTTCAGTATTAATCCCCGAAATTTCAGACAGGACTAATTTTCTTACCACTAAGGGGCACAAAGGTTATCACAAAGTAACACAAAAAAATACAGTAAATTAACATTGTTTATGAAGTGGGATCAGCGGGAATTGATCGGAATATTTTACGGTGTAATTGAACAGTGTATTTCAATTCCCTATTTTATTATCTTCATCGGTTGAGTGCAGAATCATTATTCTATCCTGCTAACGTCCGAACCGTTAATAGGGAAAATGTCGGTGCAATATTGAAATGAAAATCTGCCATCCTGTAACGATTTTAAGTAATAAATACCAAACCGGGCAGAACATCGAAAAATTTCATTTAATCTCCCCCGGTATGACAGTTATAATTTGTTTTCGTAATCCTCTTAAAATACCCAGGGATATTTTCATCCCGATTACATTTTCGTTCAGGAGCTTATGCAGATTATCCACGGTGGAGACCGGATTGCCTTCAAATTCAACAATAATGTCCCCTTCCTTCATCTCCATATTATTAATTTCAGATGATTTGTAAATTTCATATACATAAACTCCTGACCTGGTTTTCAGCTGATTTACTTCAATTATACGATTAGTTAGCTTCACCGGTTGGGCTGCCACACCTAACTGAGCCCTCCTTACTTTTCCTTTAAGGATAAGCTGACCTGCTATATAAGTTGTAAGGTTTGAGGAGACTGCAAAGCACAGACCCTGAGCTTCGGGAAGTACTGCCGTATTCACACCTATCACTCTGCCTTCTGAATTTAAGAGAGGCCCGCCGCTGTTACCGGGATTTAATGCTGCATCTGTCTGGATTATATCATCAATCAGACGTCCGTTTGTGGCTCTCATGGTCCGACCTGTAGCACTTACGACCCCTACCGTTACAGTATGCTGTAACCCCATCGGATTACCAATAGCTATTGCAATCTGACCGGGTTCAAGCAATCCGGAATCAAAAAACTGTAATGTATACAGTTCTTCATTATAGACTTTGATAACTGCAATATCAGTTGAAGGATCTGTACCTATTAGTGTGGCATTATGTTCTGTTCCATCACCAAAGATCACTGTTACAGAATCCGTATTTTCAATTACATGATGGTTGGTAATTATGTAGCCATCGCTGGAAATTACAAAACCCGAACCCAGGGCATATTGTCCGACAATCTCTTTTGTACGGGGTTCCTGAATTCTCTTTAATACTTTAAGATGCACAACAGCCTGTGCTGCTTTCTTCACCACACCCGTAACTGTTGAGGAATATGCATCGAGCAGTTGCCTGTCTGCGGATGCCATCAGATTTGTAAAATGGAAATTTTGTTCCATTCTTTAATTTTTTTTTTAGACTTCGCTACCCCCGGATGAATCATTCAGAAAAAACCGGAACTGTTTCAGTAAATAATTATACCAGGTATCATTATTTATTTCAGATACTCCCGGGAAAATTCTTCAAGCAAGGCATGGAGTTCTTCATGTACACCATCACCAATAACCTTTTTTTCAAGCCTCTCAAAATCTGACATTAATTCGTCTTGTTTTGATTCAGGAAGATTGGCATCAGTAAATGGGAATGTCAATGTATTCTCCTTCTCAATATGCTCTCTGAGAAGATTGACATAATCTGAGGCTGACTCAACAAAAGCATCCTTGCTGATGGAATTGTTTTCCAATGAAAGCTCCATTTTGTTTACGAGTTCACGCCCTTTTTTGTGTTGGACGAGCATAATGCCAATTGGTCCGCCTTCATTCTGAACACCAATTTCTTCAAGGGCCGGGAATAAATATAATTCTTCTTTCCCATGATGGCAGTCATCAGCAAAAACTCTGAGGAATCTGATCATTTCTTTAATATCTTTATACTCAACTTCCTTGTCCAGACGGACTCTTTCAGAAATTTCCTCAATAACATTCAAAGCAATCAGAATTACTTCATGTTCCTGCATTAAATCCTGGCTTGGTTTTTTCATGGTTTACTTCCTAATTTAATGTTAACATTACTTGTCTTAACGATAAACAAATTACTGTCTCAAAATGTTTATAGCAAATCTTAGTTTTTATACTCTGGCTTAACAGTGGGAAAGGCAGAGGTAGAAGCTTAACAAATATGAATTTCAATTGTTTGAATAAAGTGGTGTAACAGGATTACATAACACTTTAAACAAATGAAGCAGAAAACCTTAATCATAGGAATATTGGTTTGCAGTACAGTGCTATCTGGCTGTAACAGCAAAACTCCTGACAATATATTACAAAATCAGACTAACATAAAGAGAATGACCATAACAGTCGACACTTTGAAGCAAATTCTTGAGGCATTCAATAGACATGACCTCGATGCAATTATGGAATTTTTCGCCGATGATTGTTCCTTCGATTCTCCAAAGGGTCCTGATCCGTGGGGAAAACGTTCTATCGGGAAAGAACAGGTACGAGAGGCACTTGGAGGTCGATTCACAGGTATTCCTGATGTTCACTATGGCGATGATCGTCACTGGATGGCAGGTAATATGGGAGTGTCAGAATGGACACTCACCGGCACAACAACTTCAGGGATTAGTTTGAAGGTACGCGGTTGCGATCTTTGGGAATTTCGAAATGGCAAAGTTATCCGCAAGGATTCTTATTGGAAAATAATCGAGCAATGAGATCTGTTTCAAAAATCCGCCCTCCATGAGCACTTCAGAAAACTGTCTGAAAATATTTACCACACATCAGACGATTATAGGTCATTGCTGCCAAGGTTGATTGTCGGACTGGTTTTCCTTTCGGAAGGAATCCAGAAATTCCTCTTTCCGGAAATGCTCGGAGCAGGAAGATTTGAAAAAATTGGATTTGCAAATCCGGAGTTTCTGGCATCTTTTGTGGCTTGTTTTGAAATTGTATGTGGCACTCTTATTTTGATTGGGTTATCAGTCAGAATTGCTGCAATACCCCTGTTTATAATAATGATAACAGCAATAATCACAACCAAAATCCCTATTTTGGTTGGGAAAGGATTCTGGTCTGTAGTACATGAAGCGCGTACTGATTTTGCTATGACAATCCTGCTCATTCATTTACTGATTTTTGGTAGTGGCAGATGGTCAATCGATAAAAAAATATACTTGTCAACTTTATGATTCGTTTTTTTTCAGAGTCAAAAGATGATTAAAATATTTACAGTTGTTTTTCTTTAAGTCAGATCGCTGCCAGATACTGGAACCGGAGACCCAGAAATAATTTAATGTGGAAAAACCGGTGCTAACTCAGGTATTTTACATCTTATTTAAAAAGAAAATGTCAGAATTTTTCGATAATCCCAGGCCAAATAATGCAAAATCATACTTTACAGGATCTTCCGGGTCAAAACTCCTTAATACTTCATCCAGTTCGGCAACTGCTTTTGCATCGTTCTGTTTTCGCTTTAAAATTCCAAGTTCCCTGGCTATGTTTCCCGAATGAACATCAAGGGGACAGGAAAGGATGGAAGGAGATATTGAATCCCATATTCCAAAATCCACACCTCTGTTGTCTTTCCGGATCATCCACCTCAGATACATATTTATTTTTTTTGCTGCTGAACCTTTGAACGGATCCGAAACATGTCTTTCGGTCCTTTTTTCATGCGGTAACTCAAAGAATATCTTATGCAGTTCATGTATTGCAGGCTGAAGAGAATCTGATGTTTTATGGGTTTTAAAAATTGACTCCAGCCCTCCCCTGTTCCTGTAAATATGTCTGAGAGCTTTCAGAAAATAAGCAAGATCAACCAGATTAAAGGTCCTGTGTACGAATCTTACAGCCTGATCCAGTTCGCAATCGCTCGAATTCACAATGAATTCATAAGGTGAATCCTCGAGGATCTCCATCATCCTTACCGAACTTTTCAGGATCATCTTACGGTTTCCCCATGCAATTGTAGCCGCAAGGAATCCGGCTATTTCTATGTCTCCCCTTTCAGTATAACGATGTGGAATGCTTATCGGATCATGCTCGATAAATGAAGGATTATTGTAGAATTCAACCTTTTCATCAAGAAACTCTTTCAATTCATTCCTTTTCAAGCTCATTTCCTTTAAATGGGGATTAAGTCCTGCCGTTTCCGGCAGTGGGAAGCCTTTAAAAATTTCTCAGGCTTAATTTATTATCAGTCCGTCTTTGATCTGGAGTATCCTGTCAGACATTTCAGCAAGCTGCCTGTCATGCGTAACTATGACAATGGTCTGGCCGAAAGAGTCCCTGAGCCTGAAGAAGAGCTTATGTAGTTCATTTTTATTTTCCGAGTCGAGGTTACCTGAAGGTTCATCGGCCAGTATTACCGAAGGGCTGTTTACGAGGGCTCTGGCAACTGCAACACGTTGCTGTTCTCCTCCGCTGAGCTCGGATGGCTTATGTTCAAGACGGTCAGTAAGACCAAGGAAACCCAGCAGCTCGCCAGCTTTTAATTCTGCTTCGGCTTTACTTTTCCCGGCAATATAAGCCGGTATACAAACATTCTCAAGTGCCGTAAACTCAGGAAGCAGCTGATGGAACTGAAAAACAAAGCCGATATTGTTGTTCCTGAATGACGCAAGACTTTTTCCTTTCAGCCTGCTTATGTCAGAACCATTATAATATATGGATCCGCTGTCAGGACGATCAAGGGTTCCTATTATCTGCAGAAGAGTGGTTTTCCCTGCTCCGCTTGCTCCTACGATCGAGACAACTTCCTTTTCCCTGATCTCCAGATCTATTCCCTTGAGAACCTTTAAGTCACCAAATGATTTTGTTATTCCTGCAGTGCTTATCATGCTACGAAAAATTCCGTAATATAATTTTAGTTAACTTAACCACAAAGGGCACAAAGGGTATCACAAAGGACACGAAGGATAATAGTTATCAGAGATAAAAATAACCACTCAGATCAGTCGGTATATTCGTAATAATTATTCTTTGTGGTATCATCAACATCTTTCTTTATCTCATCTGCAACTCCATTGACTTCGTTTTTGATCTCTGAGGTCATTTCGTTAACGTCTTTTGAAATATTATCAGAGATATCATTCACATCCTTAGTGACTGAATCAGAGATATCGGTCACTTCTTTTTTTATTGATTCGGCGGTTTCGTTGAACTCCTTCCTGATATCACTTGTACTTGTTTCAATTTCACGCCGGATATCATCAGTAGCTTTTCTGAAATCGCGCATACCCTTGCCGAAAGTCTTAGCTAATCCCGGCAGTGCATCAGCACCGAAAAGAAGAAGAATAACAAGTATTATTACAAAAATCTCCGGTCCGCTCATATATCAATTCCGGTATATAATTTTAACAGTGTAAAGTTACAAAAGAATAATCAATTCCGTTGCACCATTTACCGATTGTGTTATACGCAGGGGTATTCCATGGAATGCCCCTGGTACAAATATTTACATTTTCAAACCCGTCTTTGAAGACGTGTCGTATACCACAGCCGTTGCCACGAAAATCGAGGAATACGTTCCGACTATTATACCGACTATCATAGCAAAAAGAAATCCCCTTATAGTAGCTCCTCCGAGGAAGAACATCACCAGCAGTACGAGCAGTGAGGTTACACCAGTATTTAATGTACGGCTCAGCGTATCGTTAAGTGCAAGGTTCAGAACCTCAAGTGTCGGACGTTTTCTGTGTAGCGGAAGGAACTCCCTGACCCTGTCAAAAACAACCACAGAGTCATTCACCGAATACCCGATAACAGTCAGGATAGCAGCAATGAATGACTGGTCGATTTCCATGCTGAAGGGCATAATACCCCACAGTAATGAATATATACCTATCACAATGATCACATCATGGGCAAGGGATGCAATAGCGCCGAGTCCGAACTGCCAGTTCTTGAACCGTACAAATATATAGATGAACATCATAATAAGTGACAATCCTACTGCCCAGACTGCTTTCCTCTTTATATCGCTTGCAATTGTCGGACCTACTGTTTCCGAACTCTGTCTGTATTTTGTAAGAAACTCTTCTTTTGTGACATTTGGGCCTGCCATTTCCTTCAGACCTTCATAGAGGGCTGTTTCAACCTCATCATCGACTCCTGTTTCTTCAATCCTGTAGTCGGTAGTTATCCTCACCTGGTTTTCACTACCGAATGTCACCACCTGCGGAGCCACGCCAAACTCATCTGAAAGAGCCTGGGCCACATCGGCGGTTTTGACCGGATTATCAAACCTTACTACATAAGTACGACCACCCTTAAAGTCGATCCCTGTATTTAATCCGCGTATAAACAGAGAACCTATACTGATAAGAATTATCGCTGCCGAGATAATGTAGAATAATCTTCTTTTCCCCATAAAGTCGACATTGGTCCCTTTAAGAATATTTGCTGTAATATCAATTGAGAAACTCAGTTTTGCATTTCTCTTGAGCTGCCATTCATAAATAAGCCTTGTAACATAGATTGCACAGAAAAGGGATGTAAATATACCGATTACGAGAGTGGTGGCAAATCCTTTGATAGGGCCTGTCCCAAATATATAAAGTACAATACCTGTAAGAAGTGTTGTTATATTTGAGTCGAGGATAGCTGACAATGCTCCTTTATAACCGTCAGCGATTGCCAGTTTGACACCTTTACCACCTCTCAGCTCTTCCCTGATACGTTCATAGATCAGCACGTTTGCATCAACCGACATACCCATTGTAAGAACAATACCGGCAATACCCGGGAGTGTAAGTACAGCACCCAGTGATGCCGAAACGCCCATCAGCAGGAAGACGTTCCCGAAAAGTGCAATATCAGCGATACCGCCTGCACTACGGCTGTAGTAAAACAGCATATATGCAAGAACGATGATGAATGAAATTACAAAGGAAATCAGACCGGCGTTGATAGCTTCTCTTCCAAGGGTAGGTCCGACAACCGTATCTGAAATGATCCTGGCAGGAGCCGGCAGCTTACCCGATTTGAGAATATTTGCAAGGTCGTCAGCTTCTTCAATTGTAAAATCCCCGGTGATCTCAGTACTTCCTGTAGGGATCTCACCGACAACCCTTGGATATGACCTTACATAACCGTCAAGAACTACCGCGATGCATCTGTCAACATTTTCACGGGTCATTCTTGCCCAGGTTTTTGCACCTTCGGCATTCATATTGAAATCAACCTTTACTTCACCGCCTGTAACACCTGATGTAGGTCGTGCGGAGGTTATAACTTCACCTCCAAGAGGCGGACGACCGTCACGGGTTGTGATCTTAATCGCATGAAGCTCATATAAGCTGTTCGAGGGATCATATTTATGCGGATTCTGGCTCCAGTAAAACCTGAGGTCTCTCGGGAAAAGAGCCTTTACCTGGTTCATGTTAAGATAAGAATTGACTTTCGCAGTATCTATTCCTGCGGCCAGTCCCACCATACAAGAAGGAAGCGCTTCGCCCTGTTCAGTAACACGGGGTGTCAGAACTCCGAAAAGAGGATTCTGAAGGGCAAATTCCTCCCTGGTTGCAGCCTGTGCTGCTTTTGTTGTATCTTTATCAATAAGATCCAGAAGATCCTGATTCTCTTTTTTGGCAGTATCGGCAATTGCTGTACCTGTTTCAGTCTGGCCTTCCGGTTGGGCAGCCGTCCGTGCATTCTCTTCAATCCCTTTAAGAAGATCATTCGCAGCAACAAGATAGCCTATCACTTCTGAGTTCTCATATGTCTCCCAGAACTCAAGATTGGCAGTCCCCTGAAGAAGTTCCCGGACTCTTTTCGGATCTGTCTGACCAGGAAGTTCAATTAGTATCCTGCCTTTGGTAGCAAGCTGTGTAATGTTAGGCTGGACAACACCAAATCTGTCAATCCTTGTCCTCAGGATGTTAAATGCATTCGTAATCGCTGTAGATACTTCGGTATCAAGCACTTTTAGAACATCTTCATTAGAGGAGTTGAAATTTATCTGATCTCTCAGATCAACTGTATTGAACACGGAAGCCATTCTGGCGTTGGGATCAATCTCTTCGAATGCTCTGCCAAAAAGTGTCAGAAAATCCGACTGACTTTCTTTCTGAAGCTCCTTTGCCCTTGCCAGTGCACTGTTAAAAGTCTTATCAGTGCTGTAATTTGACAGGGCTTTCAGTATATCTTCCACCGAAACTTCAAGAATGACATTCATCCCTCCTTTAAGATCAAGCCCGAGATTCAATTCCCTCTTCTGGCACTCCTTAAAAGTATATCCCAGAAAACTCCAGTCCTCTTTCGGCAGTGCTGATATTGAATCAATATAATAGGTCTGTCTGACCAGATCTCCTTTTGCATACTCTTTGGCATCCTTCTTAACTTTCGAAGTTGCAGCGGTGAACGATAGCTGATAAATTGATACCAGTGCCAAAGCTATTGCCAGGATAATAATAGCTGTTTTGTTCTGCATTTGTATATTATTTGAATTATTCCGTGAATTTTCCCGATTCTTAATAATCGAGGCGCAAATATATTAAATTTTTATATAAAAAAGGCTGAATATATTTTATCCAGCCCTGTTCTGTATATCAGTGATATCAAATACTAATCCAGTAATTTCTCATATTCGGTTTCAAGGGGTTTTCTGTTAAGAAAATCGTAAAGTGCAAGGGATCTCATATTATAAAAATATGTCCAGTAGTTCTGTAAGGCCTGAACATAGGCCCTTCTGTTTGTGTCTTTTCTTGTATCTGCATTATTAAGCTCAAGCACAGCGATCTTTCCGATAAGGAAGCGTGCTTTTGTAACTTCGAACATTCTTGCAGCCACAGTATCGGATTTTGCTGCTATTGCTACCTGGTTGGACTGAAGGTTGAACTGTTCTACATCCAGAGTAAGGTTCTGGTCGAAGTCGATCTGCGAGAGCCTCGACTGGACTTCAGCAAGTTCGAGACTCGATTTGGCCATCTGGTATCTCCCGCGTCCCAGACCCCAGTCGAGTATTGGCAGTGTAATTCCCACCCGGACAGTCTGTTGACGGTTAGATTCTGTATAAGCATTTGCAAAAACGGGATCCTGGTCACGAAGACCGAAAGAAGCAATAAGATTTGCATTTAGTCCCTTCTCTGCTTTTGCCTGGGCAAGGTTGCTCTGGGCTGTCAGGAGTGTAAGCTGCTGATTAAGCATTTCCGGATTATTTGCGTGAGCAAGGTTAAGCACTTCCTGAACATCCACCTGAAGATCAGGAACAGATGACGGAAGGATAAGTTCAAGTCTTATATTCTCATTGAACCCAAGGAATGATCTCAGCCTGATTTCCCTGTCCTTAAGGTTCATGTCAGCTTCTTTCCTGGAGGTTTCCGAGTTGAGCCAGGAGAGCTGCATCTGCAGCAATTCATCTTCGGCTATAGTTCCAAGCTGATAACGCCCCTGGGCCATCCTGTACAAGGTATCTGCATTAAGATAATTTGTTTCCGCGATCTGCTTGTTTATCTGGGCAAGGGCGAGACTGAAGAACTGACGGACAGCTTCGCTATGTACTGTCTCAATGTTGGAAAGGAAAGTCTTTTTGGCTGCTTCATATTTCAGAGGCTCGGTCCTTTTCTCCCACTTGAGGGAGTTATAACGGAATAAAGGCTGAACAAAACGGACACTCAGGGGAGCAGTAATATATTTATTTCTGTCTTCATCCTTCTCAAAGTTCGTTTCAAGAGTAAGATCTGACTGCAACGCGATAGTCCCTCCGGTTAATCCTATATTCTGAAGCAAAGATAAAGATCCAATAGTCTGAAGAATATTTGTTGAAACATAGTCATATTCCCCGGCCTGGGAATTCCATACCCTGCTGTAAGCTGTGCTGTAATCGGGAGTAGTTCCGGTGAGTGTCAGAGCCGGCCGGTATTGAGCCACATAAGTTCTGTACTGCCAGTAGCTGGAACGGAATCGGTGTTTGGCCATCAATGCATTTGGGGACTGGTCTTCAGCAAGTTTAATGACTTCTTCGAGAGTCAGTTTTCTTATCTGCTGTGCTGCAACCTGCTGCATTGCCAGCAGGAAAATTCCTGTAATTACAGGTATTAGTATTCTCTTCATTGTTAACATTTTATTCATACCTTAATGATTCTATCGGATCCCTTTCCGAAGCACGTTTTGCCGGGGAATATCCGAAGATCACCCCTACTGCCGCAGATACGCCAAAGGCAATGAAGACAGAGAAGAACGACACTATTGTCATTATTCCTGCAATCTGCTCAATCAGTTTTGCCATTATAACACCAAGGAATATACCGATGAAACCGCCCGATACACTTATAAGGACTGCTTCGGAAAGGAACTGAACAACAATATCCATTTTTTTGGCGCCGATAGCCATCCTTGTCCCGATTTCTTTTATCCTTTCCATTACTGAAGCGAACATTATATTCATGATGCCGATACCTCCCACAATAAGAGATATACTGGCAATAGCTCCAAGAACGATGTTGAATATATCCTTTGTTCTCTGCTGCTGCTTTAAAAGAAGTTCGGGAACAGTTATTTCAAAATCCTTTACATTGGAATGACGTCTGGTCAGCATACGGCTGAGTATCTCCGTCGAAGGGTTGATCTGTTCTGTTTCGTTGACCTGCACCACAATCCTGTCGAGCTGGTTGTAATTTGTTTCCACATCAGAATTTGCATCAGAACTGCTTACAATAATCCGTCCCATTCCGCCACCGGGTCCTCCCATTATCATGACATTTGATGAAGCTTCCGATACCAGCTTGGTGTTAACAAGTGCCCTGTTCTGGTATCTAAGAAGCATAGTCTGAACCGGGATATAGATATTGTCATTATATACATTTACTCCTTTTTCTTCGAAACCTGTAAGACTGACGGTGGTTTTCTGAAGTACTCCGATCACCTTCAGCCATATCCCGTTGAATTTAATATACTGACCGATCGGATCAACCTTGCTGAAGAATTTGGCTCTGATATTAGCTCCTATAATACAAACCTGAATACCATTCTCTTCCTGGTAAGAATTAAAGAATGCGCCTGATACAAGAGGCAGGTTATACAGGTGGAAATAGTCATTGGAAACACCCACCAGTTTGGCGGTGTATTTCACACCATTCATCATGGCAGTTGAGTTGAATGATATTTCGGGGCTTATCCGCTTAACAGAAGGGAGGGTTTCGCGTATTGCTTCAACATCAAGCATGCTCAGTCCTCTCGAGAATTTCTTCGTCTGCTTTTCTCCCTCTTCACCAGATGAAGTCTGATCCTGAACGATTGGGTTAATCAGGATGTTGTTAACCCCGACCATTTTCATCTGCTCCATGATCTCCTGTTTGGCTCCCTTTCCTATTGCCAGCATGGCTATAACAGCCGCAACGCCGAAAATGATCCCGAGAGCCGTGAGCATCGATTTCAGCTTATTTGAAATGATGGATTCGACAGCGATCTCAATATCATGAAAATATCTGAAAATAAATTTGAACATCTGTGGCTTTATTTAGAGTTACCTGTTGACTGTTGGTTCCTGACCGGGTTGTCTGGCCTGACTACCTTCCTGATTTGGGGGCCGTTGTGTCTGTTGTCCCTGAATAACTGTGCGTTGCCTTACGGAATCTCCTCTTGGTCCGCCCTGTGGCATGTTACCGCGCATTTCCCTGAACCTTCGCATTGCAGCCGTATCCATCTGTCCTCCGTTCCTCATGTTCCGGAATTGCTGTCTCATCTCGGGAGTCATTTCCATCATATTCCCTCTTCCTCCGAATCCGCCACCTCTCTGAGATCGTTCATTTGCCCGGCGTTCTTCTTCCTTTCTGGCTTTTTCCTTCTCTTTAATTATGGATATCAGATTCTCACCCAGAAGTTTTGTAAATTCTTCCGGCTTCTCCGGAGTATTGAGATAGAGTTCCACACCCGGATCGATTCCCTGTTCAATAATCACATTATTTTCATTTGATTCACCCAGCACAACGATCTGCTTGGTGCCGTTCTTCAGATAAACAAAGGGGATACTGTCAGCTCCGGTCTGGACACTTTCAAGCGGAATATAAGTTACATCATCGATGGTTTTGGTGACTATCTTATTGCCTGTTGTCATTGACGGACGAAGGATAGGATCAGAACCGTTTATCTTAATTATCACTTCAAAAACCTTGGCATCCGCATTGGGAAGCTGCTCTCCGATATTGGCAACGCTTGTCACTGTTCCCTGGTATCTCTTTTCAGGAAATGCATCTACCAGTATGTCTACCTGCTGACCTGTCTTTACTTTGCTTACATCAATTTCATTCACATAGGTTTTGGAAATCATTGTTGACATATCGGGAAGAGTTGCAACCACATTATCCCAAGGGCTTATTGATGAGCCGACCTTCCTTTTGGCGCCTGTCCTGTCGCGTTTATAGATAACCATACCTTCCGACGGAGCATAAATTATAAACTGTGAAAGCACCTTCTGGAGATCTGAAACTCTCTGTCTCTGTTCTGCAAGTCTGTTTTTGATGGTCCTCATATCTGACCGTGCCTGTTCAACCTTAAGCTCATAACCCCTTATCGACTGTTCAAGTGAACGCTGAGCCTTGTCGAGAGCGATTTCGGCCTGCCGGATGGTTGTCGGCGGCTCATATTTCGACTCCTGCAAAGTTATTCCGGCTTCTTCAACATTAAACTTCAGATTCTTGATCTGATCCCTCAGATTGCTCAGGGTAACTGCTGTATCCAGCATCTTAACCTCAAGGTTTGTCTCATAAGTGACCAGATTTTCAAGCTCATCCTTAAGACTATTATCGAATGATGTCCTGTCAAGCGTGGCAATATAGTCACCTGCTTTAACCTCGGTACCTTCAGTAACAAGGTCGGTGATCTTTATATCCATCGCCCTGATATTCCTGCTCTGGGTAAACTCAGGTCCCCGTATGTCAGTTGAATTCTCAGCCTGCAGTTCACCAGTTGTGGTAACAACTATGTCAAACTGACCTTTTTTTGCCTCCACAAAAAGATTCTGCATATCCTTCTTAGCTCCGGCCCTGTTGATGACAATCAGTGCAATGATCGCCACAACTGCAACAACAGCTGTAATAATGGTCGCTTTCTTCATTATTATTTCATTTTAAAACAGTGACAAAAGTATTTAAAAGGCTGGTATTAAATGTTTTAATTAACAATCTTTAACACCTGTTATCGTTCAGTTGCCTGAAGACATCATAAAGACATCCATTCAGGTATTTTTATTCCTTACCTCACAGGAATTATTTTTTTTTAACAATTGTTATGACTTTTTCAGCCAGTGCCTCAGCTTCCTGCTGTGATTTCTTTTCAGCATAAATCCTCATTATCGGTTCGGTATTTGATTTCCTGATCTGGAACCAGCCGTCTGGAAGGTCAACCCTCAATCCGTCCCTTTCATCTATCATCATATCTCGGAATTCATACCTGACCGACCCGAGTATCTTGTCGAAATCTGTTCCCGGTTCAAGCACAAGCTTCTTTTTTGCAATAACATATGCAGGGTATTTACTTCGAAGGGAAGAACACTTGATCCTGCTTTTTGCCAGATTTGTAAGAAAAAGCCCGATACCTGCCAGGGCATCCCTGCCATAATGAAGTGCGGGGTAAATAACTCCCCCGTTACCTTCTCCTCCGATAACCGCGCCCCTGGCTTTCATTTCCTCAACAACATTAACTTCTCCTACAGCTGCTGCAAAATAGCGGCATCCGTATTTCTCGGTAATATCCTTAAGTGCCCTTGTTGATGACATGTTCGATACTGTATTTCCCGGGGTGTTCTGAAGAATATAATCAGAAACCGAGACAAGGGTGTATTCCTCACCGAACATCGATCCGTCCTCGCATATAACGGCCAGCCTGTCTACATCGGGATCTACAACTATTCCAAGATCCGCCTTCTCCCTCACGACAAGCTCCGATATATCTTTTAGATTTTCCGGCAGCGGCTCAGGATTATGTGCAAAATTCCCGTCGGGATTAGTATTTAATTCTATGACTGATTTCACTCCAAGTGCTTTCAGCAGCTGGGGAACAATGATACCTCCGACCGAGTTAACACAGTCGACCGCTACCCTCAATTGTGCCTTTTCAATTGCAGCCCGGTCTACCAGTGCAAGTTGCAACACCATATCGATATGTTTACTGTCCCATGAGCGATCAGTGATCAGCCCGCCCTCATGTCCGGCTTCGGCAAATATAAAATCCTCATTCCTGGCAATATCGAGGACCTCTTCCCCGTCCCCTGCCGACAGGAACTCACCTTTTTCGTTAAGCAGCTTGAGTGCATTCCATTGCGAAGGATTGTGACTGGCAGTTATGATAATCCCTCCGGCGGCTCCTGTGCCTGCAACAGCCAGTTCTACAGTAGGTGTCGTTGCCAGTCCAAGGTTAGTTACCGTAATACCCAGGCTCCTCAATGTACTTATAACCAGATCGCTTACAACCGGTCCGGAAATTCTTGCATCACGGCCTACAACCATATCACGGGCATCCTTATTCCTGCTTTTTACCCAGGAACCAAAAGCCGCACTGAATTTCACAATATCAACAGGCGTGAGATTCTCTCCCGATCTGCCTCCTATTGTGCCCCTTATACCGGATATTGATTTTATCAAGGTCATAGTTCGATATTTTTAAGCCCGTAAAGGTGCAAAAAAAACATTAAATTATAAATTGTCAAATAATTGTACCTTTGCAGCCTGAAAAACGATCCATAATGGAAAACCGGAAAAAACAACAAAGCAGGGCTCCCGAAGAAATCCGGCTCAACAGGTATATTGCCTCAAGCGGACTCTGTTCCCGGAGAGAAGCTGATGAAATAATTCTGAAAGGATTTATATCAGTCAACGGAAAGCAGGTAAAGGATCTTGGCACAAAAGTGACTCTTGATGATGATGTAAGGTATAAGGGTAAAAAATTATCGTCGGAAAAGAAAGTTTATATCCTTATGAACAAGCCTGCCGGGTATGTTACTACTGTTGAAGATCCGCATGCTGAACATACAGTTATCGATCTTGTAAAAAATGCCTGCACCGAGAGGATCTATCCGGTAGGACGGCTTGATAAAGATACAACAGGACTGTTGCTTCTTACAAATGACGGGGATCTTACCAAAAGACTTACCCATCCGAAATATGAAAGAAAGAAGATCTATCATGTTTTTCTCGACAAACCTGTAATAAAAGCCGATCTGCTTAAGATTGCAGAAGGTATGGAACTCGAGGGGGAGATAGTAGCCGCTGACTCAGTTGCCTATGCCGACCCGGAAGACAAAAAACAGATAGGGATCGAGATCCATTCCGGACAGAACAGGGTAATCAGAAGGCTTTTTGAAGCGCTGGGCTACAGGGTCAGAAAGCTGGACAGGGTCTATTATGCCGGACTTACAAAGAAGAACCTGCCCAGGGGAAAGTGGAGATTCCTTACACAGAAAGAACTTGTCATGCTGAAAAGAGGTATTTTTTAATGACTATGAATCACAGATCTGGTTTTGTAAATATCCTGGGAAATCCCAACACCGGCAAATCGACAATTATGAATGCCCTTGTCGGTGAAAAGCTTTCCATAATAACATCCAAGGCTCAGACAACACGGCACCGGATAATGGGAATAGTAAATGGGGAGGATTTCCAGATAGTTTATTCCGACACTCCGGGAATACTGAGGCCGGCATACAAACTTCAGGAATCAATGATGAATTTTGTTAATACTGCAATCTCGGATGCCGATATAATTCTTTACGTCACTGATGTCACAGAAAAACCTCTTGCTGATTTAACTTATCCTGAGAAGATAAGATCATCGGGTATTCCGGTTATTGTCGCAGTCAATAAGATCGATCTTTCAAACCAGGAAGATCTCGAAAAGATCGTTGAGGCATGGCATTCCTATTTCGCCGGTTCACCGGTCATTCCTCTCTCCGCTCTCAAAAAGTTCAATCTTGACATTCTTCTTGACACTGTTTTGTCGAGACTGCCGGAAAGCCCGCCTTACTTTCCCAAAGATCAGCTGACCGATAAATATGAAAGATTCTTTGCTTCTGAAATTATAAGAGAGAAGATCCTTCAGAATTATAAGAAAGAGGTCCCGTATTCTGTCGAGACTGAGATTGAAAGCTTCAGGGAGGAGGACGGGATCCTCAGAATAAGAGCCCTTATTCATGTTGCCAGGGAGAGCCAGAAAGGTATAATAATCGGCCACAGGGGTTCAATGCTGAAAAAGACCGGTACGGAAGCAAGAAAAGATATGGAAGATTTCTTCGGGAAGAAGGTATTCCTGGAGCTTTATGTGAAAGTGACCAAAGACTGGAGAGATAAACCCGTCATTCTGAAAAGGTTCGGATACCGTTAAAACACAACAGAAAAATATGAGCAGGATAGTTGCCATAGTTGGCCGTCCAAATGTGGGCAAATCGACTCTCTTCAACAGGCTCACCGGATCGAGGGATGCCATTGTTGACGAGATAAGCGGCGTTACCCGTGACCGTAATTATGGAACATGCACCTGGAACGGGATTGAATTCTCGGTTATTGATACCGGCGGTTATGTCGAAAATTCAGATGACATTTTTGAAGAAGAGATAAACAAACAGGTACTTCTTGCAATTGAAGAATCGGATCTGATACTTTTTATGGTAGATGTAACAACCGGGATCCATGAACTTGATAAAGCTATTGCGGCTCTGCTGCGAAAGTCAAATAAGAAAGTTATTCCTGTAGTGAACAAAGTCGATAACAGCCAGCGTCTTTTTGAAGCCAATGAATTCTACGGGATCGGTTTTAAGGAATTTTTTTCAGTAAGCTCAATAAACGGGAGCGGTACCGGAGATCTTCTCGATGAAGTTACCGGAAATCTGCCTGAAAAGTCTGAGGAATCTGTTCCCGACCTCCCAAGGGTAGCAATAGTCGGCAGACCTAATGTCGGAAAATCATCTCTTGTCAATTCCCTCCTCGGAGAAGAAAGAAATATTGTAACTCCGCTCCCCGGAACAACACGGGATTCCATTTACACACGGTTCAATAAATTCAGGCACGACTTTTACCTGGTTGATACAGCCGGATTGAGGAGAAAAAGCAAAGTAAGCGAGGATATTGAATTCTATTCGGTTATGAGGGCTGTAAAGACAATAGAAAATGCTGATATCTGCCTGCTGATGATAGATGGGACCAGAGGGCTTGAATCACAGGATCTTAATATAATGTCGCTCATCCTGAATAATAACAAAGGATTGATAGTTCTTGTAAACAAATGGGATCTTGTTGAGAAAGAAACCAATACAGCAAAAAAGGTTGAACAGGAAATAAGGGAAAGGACTGCTCCCTTTACCGATTATGAAATAGTCTTTATTTCAGCAATAAATAAACAGCGGATACATAAGGTCCTTGATCTGATAGAAAATGTCAACAATAACAGGACCAGAAAAATACCTACCGCCACCCTTAATTCGGTAATACTTGAGATAATAAAAAAGAATCCCCCGCCTTCACCAAAGGGAAAGAGCATTAAAATAAAATATATTACCCAGTTGCCAACATATTCACCTTCTTTTGCGTTCTTCTGTAACCTGCCTCAATATATAAAGGAACCGTATAAAAGGTACCTTGAGAACAGGATCCGTGAGAATTTTGAGTTTACGGGTGTGCCGATCAGGATCTTTTTAAGAAAAAAATGACCAAATTTGGTGTGATTTTTGTTCGTTAAAATTTATTTATCCGGGAGTTTATGAGTGCAAGAACATATCTGATCCTAATAATCCTGTTGCTGATTCCTGCTGTTTCATGCAAGAAAATAGAACAGTTACCTCCTGAGCCAAAGATAGAATTCCTGAATTTTGCGGTTTTTGACACGACTGACATTTTAGGGAACCAGTGCAAAGGAGGAAGGTTAAGCTTCCATTTCGAAGATGGCGACGGTAATCTTGGTCTCAGGACGCCCGATGGCACTGAAGCTGATACCACAAATCTTTACTTCACACTTTTCAGAAAGGTCAGGGGAGTTATGACAATTGTTCCTGATAATGATATTCTGAGCCCTTCTGATTACAGGATCCCCTATATGGAAAGGACAGGCCAGAATAAGATCTTAAAAGGCACCATAGCTGTAACATTCTTATATCTTTTTTATTCTGTGGAAGATACGGATACGGTCAGGTATGACTTTTACCTTAAGGACAGGGCTGATAACCTGAGTAATACTGAATCTACAGGCGAGATATATCTTTCAGTGAATGATATATATAAGAAAACCGAATGATCAGAATCTGATCCCCATCATCAGAATATCGTCCACCTGATCAGTATCACCTTTCCAATCCTCGAAAAACTTGTTTATCCTGTTTTTCTGTTCATCCATTGAAAAAGTCTTTATCTGTTCGAGAAGTGTTTTGAGCCGGGCTACCTTCATTTTCTTTCCGTCACCACTTCCAAACTGATCAGGCAGTCCATCCGTGAACAGATATAGTGAATCTCCTTCCTTCATAAAGTATTCCTGATCGTCAAAGAATTTTTCGTTTGTTGTCTCTCCGCCTATTGATGATCTGTTCCCTTTGACATACAGAGATTCTCCCTCGAGAACGATTATTACAGGGCGCATTGCCGAAGCAAACCTGATATGCTTTGTTTTAATGCCGATCTCACATACGACCATATCCATACCATCGTTTGACACTCCCAGTTCAATGTTCTGGTTGAGGGTCGAAAAGAGCTGCTTGTCGAGGGTTTTAAGTATTTCCGAAGGTCTTGTTATATGTTGTCTTGAAATAATATCCTGAAGAAGGGTTGAACCTATCATTGACATGAATGCACCGGGAACACCGTGACCGGTAGAATCGGCGCAGACAAGCATGAACTTATCCTCACCGGCCCTGTCGAACCAGTAGAAATCCCCGCTTACTATATCCCTGGGTTTGAAAAGGATGAATGCATCGCTGAATGTTTCCCTCAGTTTGTTTATATCGGGAAGTATGCTGGTCTGTATACGCTTTGCATAACTTATACTGTCGGTTATCTCAATGTTCTTTATCTCTATCTCACCCTTCTGTTTTACTACTTCCCTGGTCCGGGCTTCAAGTTCTGTCTTGAGATATAATTCAATTTTCTTTTGCGCTTTCTCCCTTTGCCGGATTATAAGGATCACAATACCTGTAACAGTCGCGGCAATCAGAAAGAAAAACCACCATGTCCTCCAGAAAGGTGTCCTTATTACAAGGTCAAACGATACGGGTTCTCCTGAAAAACCTTCCGCATTAATTGAATTCATAATGAACCTGTATTTCCCGTCACGCGGAGAGATCAAAACTTCCCTGTCAGTATTCCAGTCAGTCCAGTCATCATCCCAGTTCTCAAGCATCGTCTGATAATAAACTCTTTCCGGATCCCTCAGACTGATACCGACATAATTAATTACAATTTTGTATTTCTTATTGTATGGCAAAGTAAATGAGTTCCTGAAGGGATAAACCACATCATTGATGGAGACAGAATTAATATTGCTGACCGGAGGCTGATGGGTTTTCTGTTCCTTGCCGGTATCATATACTATCAGTCCCTGTGACGTTCCGATTAGTATCCTGCCTCCTGGTGCTTCAAAAATCGCAGCAGGATTACAGATGCCTCCCTTTGCAAAATCGGTTCCATATGTCTTCATGACACCTGTTGACCTGTCATACCGCGATATTCCCCTGTCGTGGCCAATCCATATCCTGTCGAGAGAATCCGCCAGAATACTGTAGCAGTAATCTGTCATCAGCATATCGGCCCTTGTATATGAGGTAAGAGAATCACCTCTGAATTCGAATATGCCATTACCGGTTGTTGCCACCCAGATGTTGCCGTCGCGGCTCTGGCAGCAGGAGGAAATTACATTCATTGTAGGCCCCCTCATTATTGCATTCCCGGAGCTGACCCCCTTTGCAGGATCAATTATGTAAATACGATCCGTCTGGGTTGCAACAGAAGCAGTACCATCCGACAACAAACAAATCTGATCAATCCTGTTATGTGGCAGACCGTTATTTGTATTATACCTTCCCCTCAAAGTCCCTGTCTTACTGTCAAGAATTATAACACCGTTAAGTGTTCCCAGCCAGATTAACTCATCGCTGACATGAATATTCAGTATATAATCCTCGCTTGAATTGTCTGTCCTGTAATACTGTTTCACAGATCCTGAGAATCCTTTCAAAAACAACCCTCCGCCACCTGTCCCGATCCACAAACTTCCGTTTTTATCAGCGTAATATGCAGTGATCTCATTATTTCCCGTACTCCTTCTCAGATCAGTAAATGATCTGGTCCTGTTGTTTTCAATATCAAAAATATAATACCCTGTAGGGGTTCCGAGAATATAGTCCTTATTCAGCTTATTAACATATATAATGTTGTTCGCTTCTGGTATATTACCCGGCGAATAAAAGGCAAGAGCCATTGATGGCAGCATTGATAGTCCTTCTCCGAAATAACCTATCCAGTAATTACCTTCAACATCCCTGAAGACAGTACGGATATTATTTGCCGGCAAACCGGTTTTTGAATCAATGAATCCCCAGTTAATGACTTCAGCTCCGGAGGGGGAAGTTTTCAGACGAAGGATACCCGATCCGTTCGTTGAGACCCAGCAGTAATTATCGCTGTCCTGAAATATCGACTGGACATCAAGATATGCAAGTTCTTCAGAACCGGAAAGTCGTTTCAGTTCCTTGGTGTTTCCTGAAAGATTAAGCAGGAAAAGTCCGCTTCCGTTTGTCCCCGCAAGGAAATAATCGCTGTTCTGAAACTTTTGTATTGCCGTAACATTCGAATAATTGAAACCCTGTATTGTATCATGTACAAATAGTGAATCATCCTGTACCCTCATTATTTGTATGTTCTCCTGGGTGCCTAAAAGGATATCACCAGAACCTGTAAAGGATGCGGAAAACAACATTTTATCCTGATCAATGCTGAAGCTCCGGAAATCGTTATTCCCGGACGGATTTATCCTGAACACGGCATCTGCCTGGGGTACTATCCATATAGCTCCGTCGGGAGCCTCCGCAATAGAGCTTATACTTTTATTATTGTTGATTTCCAGTGGCTTAAGTCCATTCCCTTCGGTAAAGAAAAGTGTTCCGTCACTGCAGCCAAACCATAATTTCCCTGTCCTGTCCTTCACACATGCAGTAGGATATCTTCCGCCTGCAGAATCCGGAAATTCCACATTATGAAAGTCAAATCCGTCGAATTTCGATATCCCTTTCCTTGTACCCACCCATAAATAACCCTTATTATCCTGGTTAACAGTATAAATAAATCCATCAGGGATTTTACTTTCTTTGCCGTAATTCCGGAACTGATAAGTCTGACTTTTAACAGGAAGTGATAAAATGAACAGACACAGAATTGTGCCATGCAGCGCTTTCAGGTATGTTTTGAATATCATATCAGCCTTCGTTTATTATTTAGGCTTTGTGGTTTTTTTGATTGTTATTTTTGGATTATAAACCGGCACGCCTCCGATTGGAGAGCTGAAGAACGGGAGTGCATCTCCTCTCTGACTTTCGAGAGTCACAACTACATTATTATTTTTTACAAGCTCGCCCTGGGCTTTATGGAACTGAAAATCGAGAGATGATCCTATTTCGGCCGGTTCAATGGGTATCCTGTCCTCCATCCAGTTATTTTCGGCTGATATCGATACCCCTATACCCTGCTTATACCTTGATACGACGAGAATATGCCCGTCGCGGTCCCAGTCAAAATTTCTCTGCCGGATATATACAACACCAGTATCGACATAAGGATATATATGAGCAACACTTTTGAAGTCGTTCCACATACGGAAAGTATATTCATAAGTGAATGCATTACCTCCTTCGACGGGAATATTGTTTTCCGGATCGCGGCTCATAAAGAACCTGTAAAGGTTTCCGTCATCACCGCTGACGCCCTCAACAACAACCTTGAAGATATAGGCATTCCACTTCGGACTGAAATCTCCGGCTGTCGGATTGAAAGGACCGAATGTAAAATACTTGTTGTCAAATCTTGGTTCACTTCCAAAAACCCTTGATGCAAGCATTGTTCCGCCCTTGTAGTTCTTCACGTTATTTAATCCCCTCGATTCATTGTTCTTATCCGGATCCACTCCCTTCCCTCCATAAACTCCAAAGAAAGTCCTTGTATTGAATTCGCCCTGTATCTCATCATGCTCCCCTCCTACATCAGGATCAAATATCCTTATGAAAAACTGGCCGGTATATTCCTTTGGTACTGTAAAGAAAAATACCTGGTAAAAATCATCATCCCCCCAGGAGGTCTCACCCAGTCTGCCGAAGGTAACAAGGAAGGGAATATTTTCCTCCCTGCCCGGCACAGCCTGCCCCAAGAGATCCATACCCTCACCGGCTCCTAATAATAATCCTGAAAATAATAGTATGTATTTTATCCTGTTCAACATAACCGACCTTCATTAATAATACTTTTCTGCATCATGGCGCTGGTAAAATCTCGATATTCCTGCAGACGCATGCTTCCTTTATTATCCCCCCCGGTTCGGGTTCTGCCGTTATAATAAGCTGCACATTATACGTACCGGGATTCATGAATGTTTTACTTACTTCTTTTCCTGTAGCCACAGTCTCATCCCCGAAATTCCAGTAATACCTTGCAATCTTCCATCCGGGCAGGTTGGTTTTTTCTGCACTGAACCTTATTCCACTGCCTGCAATAACCCTGTCATCAACAGTAATATAGGGCTGTTCAACATCGGTAATCTCGAGATTATATGTCTTTTCGTTGTACATTACTTCTCCGGTTATCAGGTTAACAACGTCAAGCTGAATAAGGTAATTTCCAGGTCCGGGATAACAATAAATAACCGAGGGACCAATTCCCTTATTCCCGTCGCCAT
>CAYPHL010000007.1:33509-62584 GCA_964410385.1 uncultured Rikenellaceae bacterium
GGTCCGGGATAACAATAAATAACCGAGGGACCAATTCCCTTATTCCCGTCGCCATATTTCCATTCATAACGGAAGGGCATAGTATCGAACTTTACTGCATTCTCCTCTATCAGTTCATAACAGTAATTATTTTCAACAAGTGTATCACAGACGCTTTTCCTGATGATCGTTGAAGCAAAGCGGTAAATATCATCATTTGTTCTGCGGTTTGAAGAAAAGAATCCTTCCCGGAGGTCATCATCTGCCACAAAAGCAAAATCATCAGATGGTGAGTTTATTGGTTCCGGAAGTCTGACAGGATCATCCCATTTCCCCTGTATGAATGATGTATAATAAACATCCAGTTTGCCGGATCCGCCTGCCCGGTCGGAAGAAAAGTAAAGCCTCCCCGAGGGATGAATAAAAGGAAAATTATCGGTGGCCGGACTATTGATAGCAGCACCCGGATTTACTGGTTTACTCCACTGCCCTCCGACCTTTTCACAGTAGTAAATATCTGATCCTCCCAATCCGCCGGGCATATCGGAAGCAAAATAAAGATACTTCCCATCTGCACTTACTGATGGCTGGGCAATATTATATTCATTACTGTTGTAGGGGAAAGGAACAAGGGAAACCAGTTCATTGCCCGACAGTTCAGCAGTAAAAATTCCACTGTGGTTCTTAAATTTCCGTTTTTTTGTGACAGCTCCCGTTTCAACCTCACTTGTAAAGAACACCGTTTTACCGTCACCGGCAAAACTCAGAGGGCCATTATTAAAAAGTTCACTTCTTTCACTCCTGAGCATAACGGGTCTGGCGTATTCTGATGTATCTTTTCTCTGTGCCATATAAATATTATATATACGATTCCCTTCAAAAGATTTTCTGTCCCTGAGTGAACTGAACCTTCTGTCGGAGCAGAATACGATGCCTTCCTTTATAATCACAGGAGATATTTCGCTGAAAACAGGATCGCTGAACGACATTTTTGTGACGTTGAAAACTGACGGCTGCTGTGCCTGGTTAGTATCGAAACCTGTGATCAGAACTACAACGCATGCAATATGTAATATTCTCCTTAACATACCTAGAAATACTTCGGGTTGGCAGCACTTACTTTCGACCCGAATTCATACCGTAAAATAAACTCGCTGGATCCTTTAGAGTAGGAATTCATCCTTCCGACAGGATAGTCGTAAGAAACTCCAAGCATAAGCTGCTGATTGATCTGCACCTGTATATGCCCCACTGCAACCTGTTCAGAGGTCCTCCATGATGCCCCTGCCCATATCAGGTCGGCAAAAATAAAATTTGCGTTTATATCAAACTGGTTAAAATGATTTACTTTATTCATTGAATAATCAATCAGTACTGATGGTTTAAATTTAAATTCAGATGAAAAAGTTAAAAGTGCTCCGGCCGATATTATAAAATTATATTCGCTGAAGGAATGATATGCCTGAACATTCCCGTTTCCGGTATTCCTGTAAAAGAGAAAGGATGGAACTGAAAATCCTGCAAATAGCTTATCGCTGAAATAATATACACCCGCTCCTGCATTGGGAAATACATATGACTTGTCATTATCGGGAAAAACCGGATCGGGCCGTGTTATTCCGGGGATACCTGTGTAATCTGAGTTTGACAGATCTGCCCCGGCCTGCAGTCCGAGTGATATCTTTCCCCTTGCCATTCTTATATGATAGGCATAAACTGCGTATATGCTTTGTGACCTTGTCACGCCGTACTGCATGAACCTGGCTTTAAGACCCAGGGCCACCTTATCGTTCTTCATTGGTGAATGCAGTGAGAATGACTCGGTTCTGGGAGCATCAGGAATTCCCATCCATTGCATCCTGTATGATAAAACAGTACTGAGAGCATCGCGTGAACCGGCATAAGCCGGATTGATCATAAGTCCGTTATGAAGATACTGGCTATAGACAGGATATCCGATACTTATCCTTGCTGAATCAGGATCAGATTGCCCGGAGGAGAATTTCGGTAACAAACAAATGAAGATCAGCAATATGGTTCTTACTCTGCTCATCTTAATCCTGCCGGTTTAACCAGATTACAATATTCATTTTCTTCTCAGAATTATAAATCCGCTCTTCGGGACAACAAGTCCGGTCTTTGATGAAGTGACTTTCAGAAGATAATAATATGTTCCTTCAGGCAGTTCAACGCCCGAAGAGCTCCTGCCATCCCAGTTCTTCCAGCTGTCTCCGTTATTGTTTGAAGTTGAAAAGACCTGAGTGCCTGTACCGTTAACAATTTTAAGCTCAACTACCTGGTTGGTCAGGTCAAGTCCGTTAATGATCAGTGAATCATTAATATTGTCGCCATTTGGAGAAATCCCTCCGGGTATCACAAGTGATAATACATTAATATTAACAATGTCATCCAGAATGCATTTCCCGTTCGTTATTGTCCACTTATAAGTATTCAATCCGAGGCCGATGTTCCTTACAAATGTTTCATTTGAATTCTTATTATCGAAGTCCCCGGCTCCTGACACTATGCTCCACTCTCCCGTTTCATGCTGGAGTGGCAATGAACCTTTTAATCCCGTCATATAATCGAATGACATGATTGAAGTGTCGCGACCTGCATCAATTGCGTCGACCCGGTTAAAGAAAGTAATTGTGACCGAGTCTTTATCGGAGCACAACCAGTTTTTCTCCTCCCAGTAAAACTTATATGTAACAGAGGCTGAATTAAATGATGAATCAATTTTAACTTTTGTATTGTATGCTGCAGGTACAGATTCCAGAACCTGAGGTGGAAATGACCACAGACCCGTACCATCACTTGGAATGGCAGCCAGTATGACCTGAGGGCCGCATACTTCCGCATCGGGGCCTGCATTTGCATCAGGCATCCTGTAGACGGTTGCTTTACGTGTACCTGTAAGGGATGTTGCGGAACATCCGTTCTGGTCCTCGACTGATGCTAGCGAATAATTGATTACAGTTGAAGGGCCTGTTGCGGAAGGTGTAAGTTTTAAAACGGGGTCAGCCGAAGTAACACCAGTAACGGGGACCTTGACCGTATTTTCGTTAAATGTCACAATCCAGCCGGGAGCACCTGTCAGATGTACCTTCATACTTAATGAAGAACCGCTGCACATTGTTGTATCAGCAACCGATACTATGGTGCCTGTCGGCAATGGATTGATATCTATTATCTTAATATCTGATGTGTCAATACAGCAGTCATTAGGTCCCGATTTGATGATTCTCCTGTACCATGTCTTCTTTGTCAGTCCTGCTGAAGGAGTGTAATTCTGCACGTTGCTACCGGAGATATCTGCCCAGGTTGCACCTGAAGTACTGTCCTGCCATAACCATATCTGAGAAGACCCGGTGCCTCCGGAAAGAGGAGTTCCGGTAATCTGCCCGGGAACAGAATTATAGCATACAGCCGGCTTATCAGGGGTGATAACATTATTTGAAATAGTTGGTAAAACATTAATTCTGATTGAATTGCTTTCGGATGAACATAAACCGGAAGTAACCCTCCTCCGGTAATAAAGGGAGGCGACAGCAGCAGCCGGCTGGTAGTCAGCCAGCGTACCGGTAACAGTTACCGGCGTGTAATTTACATTGTCAGCCGAGGAGAACCATTGATAGGCATAATCTCCGGGTATATTAGTCCCCCCCCCAGGTTTAACAGTCTCAATAATCTTATTCGGGACCGATCCGCTGCAAAGGGTCGTATCGGGTCCGGGGCCGGATATTAGACCAATTGTATTACTGGTTACCGGAGCATGAACATTAATTACAACAAGCTTGCTTGTATCACTGCATTTCGAAGAATTCACAATACGTCTGTACCATACTGAATCAGAGAGTGCAGGAGGAGCGTAAGGAGATAATGAGGATGACCTGTTAGTCCATGTTGCAGTCTGGGAACTATCCTGCCAGATATAAGTGTAAACTCCCGATCCTTTTAAGGGTACACTGCCGGTAATGACTGCCGGAACAGTTCCCGCACAGATTGTATTATCGGATGATATGTTATTGTTCTCTATCTTAAAATACCTCGTAAGCTGTATAGGAGAGGATGTGTTTTTACAGACATTGTATGGCCCTGAGAAAATGACCCTTCGGAAATACCTTTTCTCAATAAGGGAAAACCTTGAAGTATCAGGCAAATGCGTCGCAGTATTGTTCACTCCGGAAGCCGGCTGCCAGGTACCGGTCGTAATACTGTCCTGCCACTGGTACAAATAGGCTCCGGTTCCGCCTGCTGCAGACGTTGCTGCCAGAGTATTGAAAAGCATTCCCTCACATATAACTGAATCGGGCCGGGCAGTTATATTACCTGTAATTGACGGTAAAACTGTTACTGTAACCGTTGGTCCGGTATCAACACAACGACCTGATGTTACTACACGCCTGAAATATGTTGTGGCAGAAAGTGCAGGAGGATCAAATGAAGCCTGAACTGATACCGATCCCGTTGCATTGGGAGAAGTCGTCCAGCTGGCATTGTCATAATTCTGCTTCCACTGGTACTGATAAATTCCGTTACCGTTTGATGGCCCTGAATTCAGTGGTTTAAGAAGAAGAGGATTCTGATTGAAGCATATTGTAGTATCTTTTCCTACAAGATTGCCGGTGATAGCCGGTTGTACAATTATCTTTACCCACTTGCTTGTATCTGTCAGGCTGGTGACCAGGTCCTTGATTATTCTTCTCACCCAGAATGTGTTTGTTTCCACAGCTGAAGGCGTATAATCCTTTGTAACTGCAGTGCCAATAACAACCGGAAGACCTGCAAGATTATAACTCTTCTGCCAGATATACTGATATGAACCGGATCCTCCCACAGGGGATGTTCCTGTCACAGGCTTAGGGATTACGTTTGAACAGATTGAATCGATCTGGGTTCCTGTTACTGACGATCTTATAGAATTAAAAAGGAATCCGTTAAGCAATGGTACAAAGGAGGTCTGGGTAACGCCGTTCAATCCGGTCAGGGCGCCCCCGCTCGTACCTCCTCCTCTTGTTCCCACCGCTCCACCTGCAACAGTCCTGGTTACATTTGCCGGCGGAGCCACACTGTTGGTAAGTATCAGTCCGCCGCCGCCACCGCCGCCATTTCCGGCATTGTCAAGATTATTCCCTCCCTGTCCGCCCCTGGCTGCAATTGTAAGTGCTGATTCTGCAGGAACAGGAGAATAATTCTGAAGGTACAATGCTATACTTCCTCCTCCTCCTCCACCTCCCGAACCGGCTTCACCTGACGCTGTCCCCGGATGCATTCCGTCAGCAAGGATGCTGAAATTATTACCTTTGAGAGTGTCGCAGAGGAGTATCACTATTCCTCCGCCATTGCCTCCAGGTCTCGGCGTTCCACCTGCCAGATACGTCGATGATCCGCCGCCGCCGCCAGGAAATAAACCACCATTAAGTCCTGTGCTGACTACATCCTTGCCACCTTCCCCGCCGGTAATTGGTGGCGAACATGCAGATGATTCCCTGCCGCCAAGTCCTCCGGCTCCATAATTTGATCCACCGCCTCCTCCTGAGAATCTTCCGTTACCACCTCCGCCACCCGTGAAGTTGGCGCCTTTTCCTTTGGCAAACAAGGGGTAAACCGAAAGATAGGGAGGTAATCCCTTACTAACTCTTACCGTAAGTCCTTCTCCCTTGAATCCTGAACTGTCAGATAAGGCTGAATAAGCAAATTCATCCAGCCTGGCAGCATTGGTACTTATGCAGATGCCTTTCCCCAGAGTCACAGCACCTCCTTTAAAACCCCTGCCCGATACATCGATATTTGCATTCAGCGAAAGGGTTCTTCCAGTTATCAGTACCAGCACACCACCGGTCTTCGTTAGACTGTCCCACGGCTGACATGTAAGGACTGAATTAACAACAGCTGAATTATACGAAGGAACCTTTATGATCTGGATATCACCCTGAATATCATAGAGAGAATTAACAATATTATTTCTAAATACAATTTTATTCAGAGCATCGTCAACCGAAAGAATTGTAAGAAATTCATGCCTGCCCGGCCGGCCATAAGATGTATAAGCAGTTCCGTAAGTCAGATCTTCGTAACCATAGATCCTTGCTCCTTTCATCTGCATCAGCAGTACAGTATCACCCTGACTGAACTGATCAAACTGAGCTTCATCGGATACTATTACAAAATCAGTACCCATTGAGGTTACCCTACCATACTTATTTATTATACCGCCGATTTTCGTTTGCGAAAATAAAGACCCGGCAGATGCAGAAATAAGTAAAATACTAATTATTAGATATTTAATATCCTTTGACAACTTTCCCGTCATCAAGTCCTTTTATCAACCGCTAATATAATCAAATAATCCGATTATTCAAGGCCGGTCCGGAAAAGGTTCTCCCGGGTTTTCAACAGTATATATCAAAGGGAATTCCACAAAGAAGCAAGTACCCCTGCCAGGCTCGGATTCGAACCATACCCTGCCACCTGCACCTTCCACATATTTTCTGACAATAGATAAGCCAAGCCCCGTTCCGGAGGATTTTGTAGTAAAATTAGGAGTGAACATTTTCTTTTTAAGGGCTTCCGGGATACCTGTTCCATTATCTGAAACCGATACAGTAACATGGTCCCTGTTTACCCTCAGGCCAACCCGGATCAGTCCCTTTCTTTCGGGAGGAATAGCCTGAATACTGTTTTTAAGCAGATTGGAAAAGATCCCGTTCAGGTGTTCCTTGTCAGCATAAATAAAAACATTCCTTTCAGCCGGCCAGCTGACCTCAAAGGTTATATTATCCGCATTCCTGAAAAGTTCAAGTGTGGTCTTGATCTGTTCAAGAAGATCGACTTCGAGTGGATTTGTTCCCGGCATTTTAGCAAATGATGAGAATGCGGAAGCTATATTAGAGAGATTGTCAATATATTCTATCTGATTTTTGGCAAAACTTTCGATCTTTTCACCGAAACCGGATATATTATCTTTCCACGATTTGAGCAACTGCTGAACATTAAGCTTCATTGGAGTAAGCGGATTCTTTATCTCATGGGCAATCTGCTTGGCCATCTCCCTCCACGCATATTCCCTTTCAGAATTGGCAAGCTTCTGTGCACTTTCCTCCAGTTCATCTACCATTATATTATATTGATTCACCAGCTCCCCGATCTCATCACTGCTCTTATATGTCAGATGTTCGCTCTTCTTCCCGAGTTTTACTGATGCCAGGCCCTCACTAAGCATAGACAAGGGAGATGTTAACCTTCCGCTGATGAAAACCCCGAAGGCCATGGTTATGACAATTATAAGCAGCGTGAAGTTTATTATTGCCACGATCAGATTTGATATCTCCCTGGTCAGAAGGCTCTGCATCCTGAAATACGGAAGGTTCAGATATGCAAGAACATGCCGCTCTGTATTGTAAAAAGGCACATAGGCTGAAATATATTTCATGTTCCCCACACTTTCTGTCTGGATATACTGGCTTTTTGTAAGATCTGCAACATTCATGAAAGCCATCATGTCCATCCTGTGGCTTGCCAGATCGCGGAAGAACAATTCAGGACGTGAGGTAGCCATCAGAAATCCGTTGATATCATACAAATTTATATCCGTATTGAAGATATTTGACAGATTAATCAGAAGCTCATTCAGAGATGCATAATTGCTGTTTCTCCAGTTCGGGGTGAGATGCCTTTCGTTCGATATTTCACTTTCCATCTCTATATAGATTGAACTTAGCTTTTCCTTGATATTCTGATAATGGTTAGATTGAAATTCCCTGACTGTCAGTGAAGAAACCACACTTCCAACAAGAATGAACGAAAAAAGGAGGATAGCGGCAAACGACAGCTGCAGCTTCTGCCTGAAATTAAGGTCAAGTATCCCTTTAAGTGAAGGCTGAAAAAATAATATAAGAAGAAGGTTTATGAACAGGAATGTAAAGGCAAAAAGATAAGCGAAGGATATTATCAGATTGCCTGCATTCAATACCGGGCGGCTGATTATTACTGTTGCATTGCCGTTCCTGTAAAGTATATGCCTGAATTTTTCATCAACAAATATCCTGTAATCTGTATTTTCATCAACATACTCGTCATCAGCCTTGTTATATGGGAATTCACCATAATTGAGAACAACGGACCCGTTAATATATTTTGCGAAAGAATAATATTTCATATCGGCATATCCGTGGAACCTTTTATCGAGCAATAATTCCGAATAACCCGGCTGAAATACATTAATATCACCATACAGTTCTATAAAAAGCCCGTTAGTGTTATTCCTGGATGTATTAAAAAAGAGCCTGCCTATATAATAAGGTCTTGCCCCCTGGTTGTCAATAAAATAGAAATCGGTTCCTGTAAGCAGCTGACCGTATTTATCAATTCTCTCTCCAAAGAAAGTATAGCAGTCCCTGAAATTATCGTCTCCGGGCCCTACTTTAAGTAACTGCCCCTGCCGGCACAGATAGAAATTAATATTGAAGTTCCCCCAGTAACCGGTGAAGTATGTTGTATTGAGATATGCTGATATCTCATTGAAGTCGGAGCGTTCAAACAGTTCAACATCCATCATTGATGCCAGAAGGGTATCTGATCTGAGAACGGGCCACATATCAAGAAGAAGATGTTCTGCTTCAGGATCATTCTCGGTTGAAAATGACAAAGCCTGTATTTTAAGGTTCTCATTCGTCTTTTTTTCAGAATATACTGTAATCATGACCAATGCGTATATACCCAGGATCAGCGATGCCAGAACCGAAAGGCTCAGTTTCCCGGGCTTCCGGGCATCTGAGAACCATCCTATGAAGATCATGCCGGCCCAGAGGAATATCAGGGCTGCCATTGTTAGTGGTTCACGGTAAAGTATAGCAGCAATAAGTCCAAGCGATACAATTACCGGGATTATGATCCTTCGAATAGTCATCCGGCCGGCGATCCGGAATGCTTTGGCTACAAACAATGCCGGCAGAAGCAGGAAAAAGATTACGGAAGTATAACCTGCGGCACTGTATAAGCTCAGATCCAGTACCTTATAGGATTCAAAATTTATGTTGGAATTGGAAACAAGCTTCCCGAAGATTATATGGAACATACAGATAATGAAAGTTCCTGCAATGAACAATGAAGTGAAGATTATTGATGAGGCAAATTCTTCTCCGGAATCTGTATCACTTAAAGGGAAATACACATAAAATATATATGCAAAAACACCGGCAAGAATGCTTAGTATCATAAAATGCCCCAGGGAAGGGATGAAACTGTTCAGTGAGAAAACATAAGGCGAAAAAAGTTCAGTGCCTGATATGACAGAAGGCTGCCTGACCAGGAGAATAACAATATATATCAAAGAAAAGATCAGGAATCCTGTTAAAATGCCGGCAGAATTTTTTCCTGATGAAGCCAGCATTTTTACACCCTCTGTTACAAGAAGGACTATAACCAGGAAAAAGGCTGCCCATAAAATGAGCGGAATTATTATATAGGGGTTATTACGTTCGGATACAGGGAAAACCAGTGAAAAAAGGAAGTCCCCTTTGCTGTTATATACATTATTACCGTCATCCGATTTCCTGGTACTGAATTGAATATCGGGCGAAAGCCTGTAATCTTTTCCGAAACCATTCCTGACAATATCATTTTCAAAACCATAATCTGTTCTTAATCTGAGTAATCCGATTATTCTTTCATTTCCCGAGACAATTGTCTGAGGTATGAACCAACCGTTCTGAAGGAAGATAAGCGGACGGGCAAATAATGAATCGTCCTGCAGGAGTACCGGCACATCAAACTTATTATCTGACCAGTGAATAAGCTTTCTGTCGATATACTGAAGTATAGTTATATCATTTTCGGATGCTGTTGTAAATATTTTATTTTCACCCGCTGATCCGTGAGGTTCTCCCCTGCTCATAATGAGCTTCAGGTCATTAAGACAGGAAGCCATAATCCTTTCCTTTTCGTGAAGGATCCTGGTGAACCTGCGTGTCCTGAAACCTGTTTCAACAGCGCTCCGGTAAACCGACTGGGTCACTAAGGCAGCCAATCCCAGGGCAACAGCAATTAATAATATTATTAACCTTCTCCTTTTTTCTTTCATAACTTAATCTGCCCTTTATTCATGGTGATAGGGTGATCCCTTCATTATGGATAATGCCCTGTAAAGCTGTTCAATAAAAATCAGCCGTACCAGCTGGTGCGGAAATGTCATTTTTGACAGAGAGAGCTTCATATCGGCTTTCTGATATAACTCATCCGGGAATCCCCATGCCCCGCCGATAATAAACACTAATCTTTTCCCTGGTTGTATGAAGCGGTTCGCAAGCCACGACGCAAATTCAACAGTCCGGAATTCTTTCCCCTTTTCATCGAGAAGAACAGTATAGTCTCCTTCCTTAAATGATTCGAGGATCTTTTTCCCTTCTTTCTCCTTAAGCTCCTGCTCCGTCATATTACGCGAATTTTTTACATCCGGCAAAGTAATGATCTCAAAAGCCGTACTCCTTTTTATCCGGGTGGAATAAAGATCAATTCCTTCGTTTATATAACCCTCGCTGGTCTTTCCGGTTTGTAACATTACTATTCTCATAAATATTGGCCCGACTTTTGCATGAAGATAGCTGCGATGCTAACCTGCAAAAATATAATTAAAAACGTCCTCAGACAATTATAATTATATTGATAAAGCAGAACCGGTTATATTACATGAAAATAGTTAAATTTGTGGTGAAATGAATTTGGAAGTCAGCAAAACAGAATCAAATGGATCTTAAAAACCTTGCGTTAATACTTGTACTGGCTTTGTTATGCTCTAATATCCAGGGACAGGATCAGCAAAGGATTCCGCCGGGTATATCAGTAGCAATAAAAGCCGGAAATGCAGCTGAGATGGCTAAATACATGAATTCAACTGTAGAACTCCTCCTTCTCGACAAGGAAGATTTTTACAAAAAGAACGTAGCCGAAGCCATTCTGAAGGATTTCTTCAACACCTATCAGACCAAAGATTTTGTTATCAGGCATCAGGGAGCAAAAAATGAAGCACGCTATGCAATAGGCAACCTTAAAACCGAAAAAGGAGATTTCAGGGTATATTTCCTTTTAAAAAAGGTTGATCAGGAGCTTCTGATCCATACAATAAGGATAGAATCAGAAGATGGTAACTGACTTACTAAAGGAATTCATCCGAAAAAGCATTGAAGAAGATCTGGGTGACGGCGATCATTCTTCGCTCGCATGTATCCCTCCCGGGACCAACGGAAAAGCAAAGCTGCTTATAAAGGATGATGGCATTCTGGCCGGCGTCAGGATTGCATCAGAGGTCTTTAATGTAATTGACAAAGATCTGAAATGCGAGATCCGGATCAATGACGGGGAAGAAATACACCGGGGCGATATTGCTTTCCGCTTAACCGGCAGCCAACAGTCAATACTTAAATCGGAACGTCTTGTACTAAATATAATGCAGAGAATGAGCAGCATTGCAACAAGTACAAACCGCTATGTAAGCCTTGTTGCCGGAACAAAAGCCAGGATACTTGATACACGGAAAACTACTCCCGGATTAAGATTCCTTGAAAAGGAGGCGGTCAGGATCGGAGGAGGAATGAACCACAGGATGGGCTTATTCGATATGATAATGCTTAAGGACAATCATATAATTTATGCCGGAGGTATAGAGAAAGCCATTAAAAAAACCCTTGAATATCTGAAAAAAACCGGAAAGGATCTTAAAATTGAGATTGAGGCAAGAAGCCTTGACGATGTGAAGAGGATCCTGGCTACCGGAGGTGTGCACAGGATAATGCTCGATAATTTTAAAGTATCGGATACCTCTTCCGCTGTCAGAATGATCGCAGGAAGATACGAAACCGAATCTTCGGGAGGTATAACCCTGGAAACTGTACGGTCCTATGCGGAATGTGGTGTTGATTTCATTTCTGTCGGAGCCCTCACACATCATATAAGAAGTTTAGATATGAGCCTTGAAGCGCTTTGAAATCCTCTTTATGATCTTTACAAAAAAAGATTATTCTCAAACAATCATTAAGCTAAATAACAAAATAGTTTTTTTTATTTACTTTTGGGGCGCTTAAAATATGTCAATGAAATTTTCATGGATTATTGCAGGCCTTATTGTCATATCCGGGTGCAGGGCTGAGGAGGAAAATATTTATCTGACACCTGTAAAAGCCCGCGAATATTTTAAGAAAACAGAAGCGGCATGCGATAGTGACAACGGCAGCCTGTGGGGCAAAAATCTTTATGGGCCGGTGATGTTTGTCGATCGTACAACCCGTAAGATAGTTGCCAATTATCCTGATAAAGAAGGATTACTAAAAGAAAAAGAGGGTATCTATACAGGCCTCTTTCCGAGAGAGAATATTATCAACAATACTGCCTTGCAATTCGGGGGAACGCTTTTTGGCCTGGCACCGCTTCCTGTGGAGGAGGATGAATTCAGGATTGTCACCAGGGCTGTACACTGCCTTTTTCACAGATACCAGGATTCGACCGGGTTTACTTCATCGGGTTACAATACCGGTCACATGGATGAAAGGAATGCCAGAGTATGGCTAAAGCTGGAATGGAAAGCCCTCCGGAAAGCAATAGACTCGGACGGCCCCGATAAGCAGGTTGCCGTCAGGGACGCACTGATATTCAGGGGAGCCAGTGATGAGCTTTACCAGACATTCACAAGGGACCGGATAAGATTTGAGACTTATGAAGGGCTTTCCTCATTCACTCATCTGAAACTAACTGCAAATTCACCGGGAGAATATAAGACCCGGCTTTTTGAAAACCTCGACAGGGTATACAACTTAACATCTTATGCAAGAACATACGGATCCATTCACGGAGCTCTCTATGCAACATTGATGGATGACAAAGGATTTGATTTTAAAACCATCCGCTCCGAAGATACTGATATGAGTGATATTGTCAGGATCCTATACGAAGTCACCCTCCCTGAGGTGTGCCGCGATGTGGCCGGAAGTCTTGCTTTGAATTATGACTACGAAACAATCAAGGAAGAAGAAGCCAGACACGAACAGGTGATTAATGAAAGATTGACCAGAACTGTAAGCACTTTTACAGATAAACCTGTAGTGTACTTTGAACTGATCAGCCCTTACTTTGATTTTGAGCCTGAAGATATAAGACCACTGGGATCCCATGGTACGCTTTATAACCAGATCCGTGTCTCGGATAACTGGGGAAAGCTGACTGTCGAGAAAGGTGGTTGTCTGGTATCGAATACTTTCAAATACCTTCGCATCCCCGCCAAAGGATTTACAGTTAATAAAAACCGCGTAGAAGGAGAAGGATGGCACCTTATCCTCAACAGCGACTACGAAATTGTCCTGGTCGAACAGAATTATTTTGTAAGAAAACTGGAACCCTGAGCACCAAGTTCCTTCAGCCTTTCCTCCAGAGATTGTATTTTAAGTTCCGTATCAGCTTTCTTCTTCCTTTCAAGCTCAAGAACCGGTCCGGGGGCATTCTGAACAAACCGGACATTATCGAGCTTCTTCATTACTGAAACAAGGAATTCCCTGTAATAAATAAGATCCTCACGGATCCTTGAAATCTCAGCTTCATTATCCTGCACGCCTTCAAGCGGGATATAGTATTCGGTGGTGCCCGTAATAAATGATGCAGCACCCTCTTTCTTATTGTTCACAAGAGTCACATCCGAAAGGTTACAGAGTTTCATGATAACCGGTATGAATTCGTTGTCGACCTCCTCCTTTTCCGAACGGATGCAGAGAACAATCTTTTCCCTGTTAGGTATACCTTTCTCTTTCCTCACTGAGCGTATTGCCGTTACGGTCTCTTTAACCGTTTCAAAACGTGCAAGCAATTCCCTGTTGAATTTCTTTACTTCAGGCATCCTGGCTATCATGATACTTTCATCATCTTTTCTTTCCGCAATAAGATGCCATATTTCCTCTGTAATAAAGGGCATGAAGGGGTGAATGATCCGTAGGAGCCTGTCAAGGAAAGAAATTGTGGCTTCAAGTGTTTTCCGGTCAACCGGCTTCTGATATTCGGGTTTAATGATTTCAAGATACCAGCCCGAGAATTCATCCCAGAAAAGCTTGTAGGCAGCCATCAGTCCTTCTGATATCCTGAATTTTCTGAAATCAGCATCAATTTCAGATATCCCACGCCGGAGTGCCTCTTCCATCCATTTAACGGCAGATGCAGAAGAATCGGGCTGAGCTGTTGAATCATCAACCGACCACCCTGCTACAAGCCGGAATGCATTCCATATTTTGTTTGCAAAATTCCGTCCCTGCTCAGGTAATGAATCATCATAAAGAAGGTCATTCCCTGCCGGTGAACATAAGAGCATACCTACTCTTACGCCGTCGGCTCCGTACTTTTCTATCAGATCAAGGGGTTCGGGTGAATTTCCAAGGGACTTCGACATTTTCCGCCGTTGCTGATCACGTACGAGACCAGTGAGGTAAACGTTACTGAAAGGTTTATCACCACGATACTCATATCCGGCTATAATCATCCTCGCCACCCAGAAAAATAATATTTCAGGAGCTGTTATAAGATCATTTGTCGGATAATAATACTTTATATCAGGATTACCGGGGTTATTTATGCCGTCGAAAGATGTGATCGGCCAAAGCCACGACGAGAACCAGGTATCAAGGACATCATCATCCTGTTTCAGATCGGATTCTTCCAGCAGCTCATTCCCGCTGTTCTTCCTGGCCATCTTCAGGGCTTCCTCAACATTCATGGCCACAACATATTCACCCCCATTATAATACCAGGCAGGAATACGGTGTCCCCACCAGAGCTGACGGCTGATACACCAGTCGTGGACATTTTCCATCCAGTGGCGGTACAGGTTTTTGAACTTCGACGGGTGAAGATGTATGTCTCCTTCCATTACCGCTTTAAGGGCAGGCTTTGAGAGATCTTCCATCTTAAGGAACCATTGTGTTGAAAGCTTCGGCTCAATAACGGCATGGGTCCTCTCTGACCTTCCGATCTTGTTTGTATAAGGGATAACCTTAACCAGGTTACCTCTTTTAGCCAGCTCCTTCTCGGCCAGATCCCTGGCTGCGAACCTGTCGGCCCCCACAAACAAACCGGCATTACTGCCCAGAGTACCATCGTCATTGAAAATATCTATTGACGGGAGATTATATTTCATCCCTATTTCATAATCATTGATATCATGTGCAGGGGTTATTTTCAGACATCCTGTGCCGAATTCCATATCGACATACTCATCAAATATGAACGGGACCTCCCTGTTCACCATCGGAACTATTACTTTCTTACCCTTCAGATGCTGATACCTCTTATCGCCGGGATGCGCACACACTGCTGTATCGCCCAGAATTGTTTCGGGACGGGTTGTTGCTATTGTCACAAAATCATTCCACCCGGCGATCTTGTATTTAACGTAATACAGTTTTGACTGCTCTTCGGAAAAATAAACTTCCTCATCAGATACGGCAGTCCGGGCCTGGGGATCCCAGTTTATCATCCTGACTCCGCGGTAAATAAGTCCTTTATTGTATAGATCAACAAATACCTTTATTACCGACTCATATCTCTTGTCATCCATTGTGAAGAGAGTTCTTTCCCAGTCACATGAAGCTCCGAGCTTCTTAAGCTGCTCAAGGATAATGCCCCCGTGCTTATGAGTCCATTCCCAGGCATGTCCGATGAACTGCTCCCTTGTAATGTCTTTCTTTTCAATCTTTTCACTCCGGAGCTTGGCAACGACCTTGGCTTCGGTTGCAATTGATGCATGATCCGTTCCTGGTACCCAGCATGCATTCCTGCCCATCATCCTGGCTCTGCGGATAAGTACATCCTGAATCGTATTGTTCAGCATATGCCCCATATGAAGCACACCAGTCACATTAGGAGGAGGAATAACAATTGTGTAAGGCTCTCTCTCATCAGGAACACTCCTGAAGAGCCCCAGTTTCATCCAGTGTTCATACCACCTGCTTTCCGTTTTACCGGGATCGTATCTTGAAGGTATTTCCATATACAAGGTTGTGATAGATGGGCTTATTGATCTGCAAAAATAGAAATTATTATTAAATCAAAGTCAAATCAGCACCGGATCATATATGATCTACGTATTATAATACGTTTTAAAATACGTATTATAATACGTATTATAATACGTAGATCGTAATATCTGTCAGTATCCTGGAAATATATTAAAAATCATACTTTCCGTATTTTATTCTTACTAATTTTGCCTCCGGATTAACAACAATAATAAACCGCTGATGCCATCAATTTCATTAAAAGGCCGGTCAATGCCGGCTTCACCGATAAGGAAACTGGTCCCCTTTGCCGAGGAAGCACTTAGAAAGGGGATCAGAGTCTACCGTCTGAATATAGGTCAGCCCGATATACCCACGCCGGAAACAGCATTGAATGCAGTGAGAAACATCAGGCATAAGGTTTTGGAGTACAGCCATTCTGCCGGCAACGAATCCTACCGGCTTAAACTGGCAGAATTTTACCGGAATATCGGGATAAATGTAAGTCATTCAGATATCCTGGTCACCACCGGGGGATCGGAAGCTATCCTTTTTGCACTGAATTCATGCACTGATCCCGGTGATGAAATTATTACACCGGAACCTTTTTATGCCAACTATAATGGCTTTGCCACATCAGCGGGAGTGAAAATCGTTACTGTGACTTCACATATCGGCAACGATTTTGCACTGCCACCCATTTCTGAGATAGAGAAGAAGATCACCGCAAGGACGAAAGGTATCCTGATATGCAGTCCCAACAACCCGACAGGGTATCTGTATTCAAAAGAGGAGATCGGCCTTCTTGGCGACATTGTTAAAAAACACAACCTCTATCTTCTCTCCGATGAAGCTTACCGGGAGTTATGTTATGACGGTACGGAACATTTTTCTCCGATGAAACTGAGTGGAATTGAGGATCATGTAATTCTTATTGATTCCGTATCCAAGCGTTACAGCGAGTGTGGAATAAGGATAGGAGCCCTGGTCTCGAGAAACAAGGAAGTCATTTCGACGGCTCTGAAATTTGCACAGGCCCGGCTTTCTCCTCCGGGACTTGGTCAGATTGCAGCTGAAGCATCGATCGATACTCCTGCGGAATATTTTACTGAGATCAGCAGGGAGTATACTGCCCGCCGTAATTACATGGTCGATGCCCTTAACAAAATACCCGGTGTCTATTGTCCAAGACCGAAAGGTGCCTTTTACACAGTTGTAAGGCTGCCGGTTGACGATGCCGACAGATTTGCACAATGGATCCTTGAAAAGTTCGAGTATAAGAAACAGACTGTAATGGTTGCACCGGCATCAGGATTTTATTCAACACCGGGACTGGGCAGGAACGAGGTCAGAATTGCATATGTCCTTAATATTGAGGATCTAAAAAATGCTATCGAAACCCTTTCAGAAGCACTCAAGGTATATCCGGGAGCTATACACTGAATTCATTTACTCGTACAAAAGATATTTTGACCGTATCCTGCCAAACTTCTCAAGTCCTTCCTTCCATGTGACTCTGATCTCATCCGGGCTCATTCCGCTGATGATTTGCTCTCTGAGTATGGGTCCGGCTGCAAGAACATCAAAATAATTATTGAAGAATTTATCCTTTTCGGGATATCTGTTATAGGCATCAATCACCCATCCGAGATTTATTCCGGAAGAAGGAACCAGTTTATCTTCAATAGCTCTCCGTAAATCAACGCCGTAACACCTGATCCCCATGAGCGGGGGTTTAACAGATTCAGTCCGGCTTTCCGGAGTAAAGCTGAAGCCTGTATCAGGCAACAGAGGTGATCCATAGACCTGGAAGGGAAAAGGAGTGCCTCTTCCGAGAGAAACACTTGTCCCTTCGAAAAAACAAAGTGAAGGATAGAGATAAACGGCAGTCATGTTCGGCAGGTTGGGAGATGGTCTGACAGGAAGTTCATACATGGTCTGATGTGTGTAATTTTTACATTTTATTACCGTCAGATCACACCGGATCCCTCCTGCAAGCCAGCCTTCGCCATTAATCATCTGTGCATATTCACCCACCGTCATGCCATGCATCACAGGAACAGGATGCATTCCGACAAATGAACGATAAGCTGTATCTGCTATATTCCCGTCGAAATAGAAACCGTTGGGATTCGGCCGGTCGAAAACTATGCATCTGACATTATTTTCGGCACATGCTTCCATCACATAATGTAATGTAGAAATATATGTATAGAAACGTGCTCCCACATCCTGGATATCATAGATAACAACATCAAGTCCGGCGAGATCTTCAGGCGCCGGCTTACGGCGTACACCGTAAAGACTTCTGAGAGGTATCCCGGTGGCAGCATCTGTTCCGTCGCCAATGTGCTCTCCGTCAGCCACCAGTTCGCGGTAACCATGTTCCGGTGTGAATATTACCTTAATGCTTACCCCCTGCCCGGTCAGGAACTCAACAAGATGTTCATTTCCAACCATCGATGTCTGGTTTGCAACAATACCAACTGATTTGCCAGTGATCAGATCTTTATACATTTCCGGCTGATCCGCTGCCGGTATTGGTTCCGTATCACCACCCTGACATCCCGTAGCAAACAAGACTATTGCAATTAATATTAATAATCTTCTCATATGAAATTAATTTAATCTCTAAAGCTACAAAATTTTCCCTCAGTAAACCTCTGTGGAACTCTGTGGATTCTCTGTGGAACTCAGTGTTATAAAAAAGATAAAGAAATTAACACAATTTGTCCCGATTTTATCCGGAGAGCTACATATAAGATTCTCAGAGAGACACAAAGTTATTACAGAGATTTACTATTTTTGATGCTGATATGAATTTACCCTATTTTATAGCACAACGACTTATCAAAGGCCGGAGGGAATCGACCTCATTCTCTCAACCGATAAATGTCATCGCGATAATCGGCATTGCAACCGGCCTGGCAGTTATGATAGTTGCTGTAGCTATCCTGACAGGCTTCAAGGAGCAGATAAGGGAAAAAATAATCGGATTCGGTTCGAATATACAGATCGTGAACATGGACTCGAATCTTTCATTTGAAACTGCTCCCATACACCAGGGGCAGGAGTTCATTCCAGCAATCAGGAGCATACCGGGGATAAAGCATATACAGGTATTTGCCACCAAAGCCGGGATAATAAAAACTGACGAGGATATTCAGGGTGTTGTCCTCAAGGGAGTCGGAAGTGATTTTGACTGGAGCTATTTCAGCAGTAATATGACAGACGGAACAGTATTCACTGTTACCGACACCTCACGGACCGATAAGGTGATCATTTCAAAAAAGATCTCGGATCTCCTCAGGCTGCGTACAGGTGATTCATTTGCAATGCATTTCGTACAGGATCCTCCCCGTATGCGGAAGTTCACGATCAGCGGTATTTATGAGACCAGCCTGGAGGAATTCGATAAAATGTATGTTTTCTGTGATATAGGGCATATAAAAAGGCTGAATGGATGGGAAGACGACCAGATAAGCGGTTTTGAGGTTTTCATTGATGATTTCGACAGACTGGATGAAATGAAAGTACGTGTTCAGAATGCCATAGGATACCAGCTTGTCAGGGATGAGGAGAAGGTACAGGCCATCAGTATCAGGGAAAAGTATCCCCAGATCTTCGACTGGCTTAATTTCCAGGATATAAACGTCATAATTATAATCATTCTGATGCTTATAGTAGCCGGATTCAATATGGTTTCAAACCTGCTGATACTTATCCTGGAAAAAACGAATATGATCGGAGTACTGAAAGCTCTCGGGTCACAGGATGTAACAATAAGGAGAGTATTTCTTTACCAGGCCGCTTACCTCATAAGCAAAGGATTGTTCTGGGGAAATATTATCGGGATCGGGCTGGCGCTTATCCAGCTTAAAACAGGACTTATAACCCTCGATCCGTCTTCTTATTATATCAAAACAGTACCTGTAAATCTCCAGTTAAGCCATATACTTCTGCTTAATGCGGGATCAATGGTTGCGATACTGGTAATGTTGCTCGTCCCGTCGAAGCTTATAAGCAGGATCAGCCCCGTAAAAGCTATAAGATACGATTGAAAAACCGGGGTCAGTCAGCAGTCAGGATATCTCTATCCCGGCTGACCTGGCCCATATTCATTGTCAGCCTGTTGACATTCTCACCCGTAATAAGATTCCTGTAATGGTCATAGCGATCAAGTACCTCGCTTACATAATTGACCGATTCGGTTCCCCTGAAATAGCCGTTTTTCACTACTTCATCATTGTAATATACAGGATTGGATTTTTTCAGAAGCCATACGGCAACATTTCCTTCCCATTTTGTGGGATCCATACCGTTCTTTTCAGCAAGCTTCATAGCATCGAGAACATGTCCGGGACCCGCATTATATGATGCTAATATGAATTTAAGTCTTTCTCCTCCATCAGGGATTTTACTTTCAAACATCGATGTGAGCCATTTTATGTTCATAATTCCCGCCCTGACATTATTTGAAGGAGAAGCTTTAATATCAATGCCGAATCTTTCCCCGGTAAGCGGCATCACCTGCATAAGGCCGTAAGCACCTGCCCACGATTCAACATCCGGATCGAACCTCGATTCCTGGTACATAAGTGATGCAAGAAGCCGCCAGTCCCAGCCAATCTCGCTGCTGGCTTTCTTTATCATTTCATCCCACATTGAAATCTTCCCGGTACTGAGGGAATAATAGTCACTCTTGACCCTCAGGTTTGATCTGCTGTTCCTGAAATACTTTGAATAAACTGACAGATAGCGTTTCGTCTCTTTAAATGATGATATCCATTGATTAAGTTCATCGAGAAGCCGGGACGATTCCTGTTTCCTCAATCCCCATGCAATGTTCTGTGGGAAACTGACGGGAGTACTGATATCGATATCAGGATAATAGGTAGAATTGACAACTGCAATATTCTCATCACATACTGTATATTCGATCTCTCCGTTTGCAACAAACCTTATCAGTTCCTCCGATTCATAAGGCACCTCAATAATACTTATTGTATCTCCTATTTCATCCGACAATGCCCTGATCCGTTCGGAATGTGCAGACTGCTCCTGGACAAAAATTGTCTTATGTGCAAGATCAAGCTGATTTCGTATCAGCTGCCTGTCAAGAGCATCGGCAGTCAGTGACCTCCAGTTCCTGGGCTTGCGCTGTACCAGCACCTGCCTTGTCTGGATTATCGGAACAGTAAACTGAATGTCTTTCTTTCGTGATGAATTTACAGTCAGACCTATGGCTATTATGTCAGCTTTCCCTGACTTAAGCATATCGAAAGCACGATCGAGATGGTTTTCCGTTACTATTTCAAGATCTACCCCGAGATATTCGGTAAATTCATTGAGCAGCTCGAAATGGAATCCCATCGGTTCACCTTTATAAACAAAATAATTAGTCGAATTAAAATCGGCTATTGCAACAAGTTTACCCCTCTCCCGTATAAGCTCAAGATCATTGGAGACACTTTTGCCGTTATTTGTTCCCTGGTGATTCTTACTGTTGGTACACGATATTAATAATACCGCCAGTAAGGTTGTAAAAAGGACTATTTTCTTTCCCAATAGTTGTTTTTTTGTTTCACAATTATTTCAGACAAAAACGCGGCAAAGATACAAAAATTTTTAATTGTAAAACGTCCAGGCTAAACCATAACGGAACATCCTGTAATTCATGGGGTAAGATGGTGTCATGAAGTATTCGTAGCCAAGCAGCCCGGCATTGACATGGTCAAACATTACGAAGATCCTCGTTCTTTTGAGCTTGAGATTGAGAAAAACATTGACGAAAGGATAATTGCCTGTCCTTACTTTATCCTGTCTGAAAAATCTGCCCGTTGAAGGCATATATGAATACGCGTAGTATAATGAATGATAAAGGACATCAAAGCCTATCTGGGTATTAAGTTTTCCATTTGTTTGTTTGAAGCGGAAAAGGTGTTCGAAATAACCTGCTGACCTCAGGGAAACGAGGGGAAGGTCGAGTATGTCCTTGTTACTTGATATTTGTGCGAGAACATCTCCCGAGAGATGGAATTTCCAGGCTTTCAGTTCTTTGCTTAACATTATTGATGCAACCGATAATCCTCCTCCATGCTGGGAAGGCAGAGCGTCAGTATTGAAGTCTGTATAATTATCAATTATCGCGTAATCGAATCTCAGATCGGTTTTGCGGGCCGGGTAGGAAAATATGGTTCCCACTTCGATCCTGAATTCCTTATCCATACTTTTCTCCCACTCAAAATGGTTGCTTCCCCATCTTGTATACCAGAACGCAGGCTGCCGGTTATGTATACCGCCATGAATAATCCATTCAGCCGTACCTTTTTCCCAGCCGAATGATTTTATTATTTCACCTTTAAGTGTGAAATCCCCGGCTCTGTATCCTGTGAGGTACAATTCGCCATCTGCCGTCCATCTGAATTTATTCCCGATGCTGTTAAAGAGCCTTCCGACCAGGGCATTGTTGCTTTTTCTCCACGCCGTTGTATCTGCCATGGTTGTATCGTGGGTGGGAATTATTTCGCTGTAGCGGAAAAGCTCGTTCCTTATACCTGCACCTCCGCCAAGACTTATTTTACGTTTCTCATCAGTTGAGAAATCGAAACGCAGAGTGTTTTTGAAGCTGCGTTGTGCCAGAGAGTCGAAAGTAGCCGTTTTGCTTATAAAAATTGTATCATAAAATCCCGATGTCGGACTCTTGTCACTATAGGACCTTTTATTACCGGAGGCAATGAAAATATGGGAAAAAGTGCCCCGCAGACCGGAAAAGCCTTCAGCTTTTTTAAGTGAATCGCCCGTTTCAGCCCGTTTGCCCACTGTGTAACGCTGTACAAGAAGAATATTTCGATTTTTAAGAACACTTTTTGCAGTATTCAGGCCGCCAAGGTTAACAGGCACATCCCTTGTTTCATACTGCCCCAGGTCATCCTTGCTTAAAATGCCACCGTTCTCCCACGAGGTTATATCATTTATACCTGCTGAGAAATAGAATTTATAAACCGGGCCGGTATAAGATGAGAATAATGTAAAAGCTTTATCCTCTGCCCTCTGGTAATTATATTGTCCGAGATTATATACAATATCATAAACAAGTCCGAAATTCAGGTACCTGTTAACGTTCTGGGAATGCCTGACCCTGAAGGTCTGTTCGGACGTTTCCCGGGGGCCGCCGTTTGTCCAGACAAGCTCGGTGAAAGGTACCTGGGTGTTCATGAATATTGACCTTTCCGCGGTATACATTAAGGGTTGATAGTATGAATAAAGAAATCTGTCAGGGTCAGAGATCCTGTCAAAGAAATTAAGCTGGTAAAAGGGCAGTCCGTAGTTGCCCAGGGTGGCATTTAGTGGTGAGTATCTGTCTGTCAGCCTGTAACGGTGGAATAATGAAAAAACAGTATCAAAAGGAATTATGATTTCTTCTGTAAAATCGTCGTTCAGGTTCCACTGCCTGATTATCCTGGGTCCGGCAGGCGGCTTTGAAGGCGATTCGCCCGGAGTCTGGGCAAAAGAGCCGTATCCTGTTAAAACAGAAAGAAGCAGTATTATCAAGAAATTTCTGATCATCTGCGCAAATATAGGAAATATGCAGATAATTGGACTTTCCTGTAACTGCTCTTTACTTTTAATCTATATTATCGTTCAGGTATGCATTATCATTCCTGAAGAACACGCCATCATTGTCATCCGAAGTAAGGGTGAATGTTGATGGCTTATTATCGGAATTATTGTCGTGCAACGGAAGAGGTCTGTTCCTTCTGATATATGCCGGGACATCCTCAAAAGCTTCAATATTCTCATTCATTGTCTTACTGGAGATTCCCTCCTTCTCCATCAGCTTCTGCATATGCTTTACCCTTTTAAGCTTTAGTTCCGGATCTTTCTGCCCGTTCTCATCATTGTCAGTATCCTTGTCAGTTCCTGGCTTTTTGTTTATGCTTTCAATGTTGAAGTCAAGAACTCCCTGGTAATCATCGCCTGCATCGGAAATTATTGAAGTATGTTCTTTCTGGTGAACATTGAAGCTTTCCTCATTTTTATCCGGGATAAGGTGGGGAGGAGGAACATAGTCGGTCCCGCTAAGCATCTCAACTGTTTTAGCCTTCCTGGCTTTGACGGGCTGTATAAGGCTGGCAGCCTCAAAGCCTGTCGCAATTACTATGATGCTTAAATTTTCGCCAAGGGTCGGATCTGACGATAGCCCCCTGATTATCAATGCATCATCCGAAGCTGTTGCATACATATAGTCGGTGATATCCCCCAGTTCGTCCATTGTAAGCTCATGTTCACCTGTACCCGACGAAATGTTTATGAGGATACTTTTTGCGCCGGTTATGTCATTGGAATTAAGCAAGGGAGATGCAAGTGCATTCTCAATAGCGCAGACAGCCCTGTTCTCCCCTGCTGCAATTCCCATACCCATGACAGCGACACCCGAATTTTTCATTACTGTTTCAACGTCGGCAAAGTCGACGTTTATATAGCCTGTTACCGTAATTATCTCAGCAATACCTTTTACAGCCGTAGTAAGAACATCATCGGCTTTTGAGAATGCTGATGAAACGCCAAGGTTACCGTGCATTTCCCGGAGCTTTTCATTGTTGATCACCAGCAGTGAATCGACATGATCCTTCAGCTCGGCGATCCCGTCTATTGCATAACCTATTTTGACCTTCCCTTCCGATTTGAAAGGGATGGTTACCACTGCAATCGTGAGCAATCCGGCTTCCTTACATGCTTTTGCAATAACTGGAATAGCTCCCGTACCAGTACCTCCTCCCATCCCGGTCGTCAGGAAGACCATTCTTGTATTTCCTGAAACAGCTTTCATCACATCGCTGATGTTTTCCTCGGCAGCTTTCCTGCCTTTCTCGGGCTGGCTTCCCGCACCCATGCCTTCGGTAAGTGATGCACCGAGCTGGATCTTAACCGGCACGGGACTTATATCCAGCGACTGACGGTCAGTATTGCATACAATGAAGTTCACATCCTTAATTCCTTTTTCAAACATGTGAGTTACTGCATTGACTCCGCCACCGCCTACACCAACGACCTTTATTATCGATGACTTTTCAACCGGAAGGTCGAAATTCATCAGATCGTCAGACATTTCGTTAAGAATAGTAGTTTTTCCCACGGCCTTGATTTTTTACACTTCAGGAATAAAAATTTCAGTTTATTGAGTTATCCTCAACTTCAAACATCTTCTGCATGATTATCTTTATCTTTTCAGTAAGGGAAGTCTTGGGCTCCCTGACCGAATCAGCCTGGCTGTCATCTGCCACCTCAGCATGTTCATACACTTCAGCAGGCTTTTCAACAAAATCATCCGCAGGAGCAGCATTAAATGGTCTCTTATATGTTTCCAGATAATCAAATCCCCTCATTATCAGCCCTACACTTGTAGCATACATAGGCTGATTGATCTCATTTCTGCCCGGACCTGTCAGATGTTCATTCGGATACCCGATCCTTACATCCATGGCTGTCTTGAATTTCATCAGCTGGGAAAGATGCTTCAGCATTGCTCCTCCTCCTGTTATGACAATCCCTGCAGCCAGCTTATCGCCATATCCCGAGTTCTGTATCTCGAAATTGATAAAATCGATTATCTCTTCCATCCTCGACTGGATTATATATGCGAGGTTCCTGAAAGAGATTTCCTTTGGCGTTCTTCCACTGATACCGGGAATAGCCACTACCTTATCTTCAGGAGCTATTTCACCAAGCGCCGAACCGTACTGGATCTTTAATTGCTCGGCATGCCTCTGGAGTATAGCACATCCCTCCTTGATATCATTCGTCACAACATTGCCCCCGAGCGGGATCACGGCAGTATGCCTGATTATATTATCATAATAAACTGCAAGGTCAGTAGTACCTCCGCCGATATCCACAAGAACCACTCCGGCTTCCTTTTCGTCTTCGGTCAGAACAGCGTCAGCCGAAGCCAGAGGCTCAAGAATAAGATCTTTGACGCTTAGGTTGGCTCTCCTTATGCACTTTTCAATATTCTTTGCAGCTGCAACTTGACCAATTACAATATGGAAATTGGCTTCAAGTCTTCTTCCGCAGATCCCTATAGGACTCTTCAGACCGGTTTCATTATCCACAATGAAATTCTGGGGAATTACATGAATGATCTCCTCCCCTATATCTATGTGTATCTTGTGCATGTCCTCAATGAGCCTGAACACTTCGTCTTTTTTTATTTCATCCTCGTATGAGTCACGCATTATATAACCACGGCTCTTCATACTTTTTATATGCTGACCGGCAATCCCTACAAATACTTCAGAAAATTTTATCCCCGACCGTTTTTGTACATCGTCGACTGTCGTCTGTATTGCCGTGACAGTATCTTCGATATTTATCACAACACCTCTCTTGACGCCTTTTGAAAGGGCTTTGCTCAATCCGAGAATTTCAATCTTCCCATTCTCATTTTTCTTACCGACTATCGAAACAATTTTTGTTGTTCCGATATCGATAGCTGCTACGAACTGTTCTCTGCTGCTCATATTGTTAGTTTTAGTTTTCATCGCCTTTTGCATACAATCTGATCCCTGAATTCAAGGTTTAATACGGAATACTTATTCCAGCCGACTTCAGGGAGGACTTTATCATAAAACGCCGAAAGATTCCTCAGCTTGTTTTCATAATTCTCAAAGGTTCCGAGGTGTATCTGATGGTTGCCGACCCTTGGAATAAGGTCTATCTCCGAGCGGCTGTCAACATATATCTGGTCTATCTGTGCCGACCAGAAATCATCACCTGATATATATTTTACAAAATTGTACACATCCCTAAGTATTGTGATCCTGATACTGGTGTCCAGAATGCTAACCCCGTTCAGCATTGCCTGGCTGATTGTAATATCCCCACCTACTACGTGAAGTCTTGGTGTATAAAGGTTTTTTCTCCTTATAAGAACGCCTTCGTCATCAATAAAAAAATCTCCGCCGCTGTCGGGTATTACCCTCATCACCGGATCTCTCTGATCAACAAGAACATTAAGTACTCCGTCGATTGTAAGATATGCTTCAGCCACCTTTAATTCCCTCAGATTAGCTACCCTGTTTTCAATTTCGTTCAGAGAAAGGCTGCTGACAGGGCGGCCAAGCAAGCCTGATCCGGTCCCGCGGACAAGGTTAAGAAGCTGTCTTTTTGTTACAAAATGATATTCAGTTGAATCGTCGATACTTATTGAAATTCCGCTGCATGGCCGCGATCCATAGTAGGATGAAAGCCATACCGGCATTATCAGTATATACAATAAAGGTATTATCAATAATATTCTAATAAACAATTTCATCTGCCTGAATCCCGTTTAAGTTTTTCTTCAATCGGCCCGACAAGTTTGTCTATATCTCCGGCTCCGATCGTAACTAATACATCTATCCTTCCCGGATCAAGCCATGACAGGATCTCTTCCATCTGTAAAAGCTTCCTGTTTTTCAGCTTCATCTTACCAAGAATGAGCTCTGATGATATTCCGCTTATCGGCTTTTCCCTTGCAGGATATACAGGAAGAAGCACCACTTCGTCAAGTTCATCGAGGATTTGTGCAAATCCGTCAGCATGATCACGTGTTCTTGAGAACAGATGAGGCTGAAAGATCCCGGTTACCCTTCTTCCGGAGAAATATTCGCGTACAGATCTGACGCACGCTCTTATTTCTTCGGGATGATGAGCATAATCATCGATATATGTAAGTCCGGGCAGATTGACCCTGATTTCAAATCTGCGTTTCACTCCCCTGAAAAGGGTAATTGAATTACGAATTTCCTCCTCAGTTACTCCGCAATTGAGTGCAATTGCAATTGCAGCAGTCAGATTATCTATGTTTATTATCCCGGGGAAAGGGAACCTGAGATCCTTAACCACACCACAGGGAGTCTCCAGACTGAAAATATATGATTCTTCCCTGCGTTCAATTTTGAAATTCCTGTAATCTGATCCGGGGTCACTTCCGTAAGTAAAGCATTTTACATCCTCAGGACATCTTATCCTGTCCTTTATTCTGCTATTCACTATCAGGATGCCATCTTTCCGGATCCTGCTGCAGAAAATATTGTAAGCTTCGATCATTGTTTCATGATCGCCGTAAATATCAAGATGATCGGCATCAACTGCAGATATGACTGCCATCAGCGGTGTCAGGTGGTGAAATGACCTGTCAAATTCATCGGCTTCCATTACTGTGAACCGTCCCTTCCCAAGAAGCAGGTTTGTTGAATAATTCACCGATATTCCTCCCAGGAAGGCGGAACAGTCGACATGGGACTGTTTCAGTATATGGGCTGTCATCGTTGAAATTGTTGTCTTCCCGTGTGTCCCCGCAACTGCAATTGTATCAGTATCTGAAGATATTGCTCCAAGTACCTGAGCTCTTTTTAATATCTTATATCCGTTATTCCTGAAAAATCCAAGGATCCTGCTATCCGGAGGTATTGCAGGTGTATAAATAACCAGAACATCATTTTTACGGTTAATATCCCTGAAAAGAACAGGCAGCCCGGTCTCGTCATCATCAAATGATATTTCGCATCCTTCAGCAGTAAGATTTCTGGTGACGCTGCTTTCGGACCTGTCGTAACCCGCAACCGCATATCCTGAATTCCTGAAATATAAGGCAATAGCGCTCATCCCGATACCACCGATACCGACAAAATAAATTCCCTGTATGTTACTCAGATCGATCATTTTTCAGTAAGTTTCAGTACTTCCTCAGCTATTTTAATATCAGCATCGCGCAATGCCATCTTTTTTATATTCTCTGAAAGTATTGTTCTCCTGGAATTATCCGTTACAAGGCCGATTGCAACATCTGCAAGTGTTTCCAACGCCTTTCTGTCCTCAACGAGGATGGCGGCTTCCCTGTCTGAAAGTGCCCGGGCGTTCCGCGTCTGGTGGTCTTCAGCAACATTCGGTGAGGGGACCAGAATCACAGGTTTCCCTGCAAGACATAATTCAGAAATTGTACCTGCTCCGGCCCTGGAGACAATAATATCCGCAGCTGCAAAGGCATAATCCATCCTGTCGATAAAACCGTGAACTGAAATGTTG
>CAYPHL010000008.1:0-61320 GCA_964410385.1 uncultured Rikenellaceae bacterium
GCTGCCCTGACATTTATTTCCATATCATCAATGTAAAAACACTCATCAGGCTTCAGGTTATATTTTTCAAGTAAGATTCTATAGATTTTTATATCGGGTTTTGAGTATCTTACCTCAGCCGAAATAATTCCTCCGTCAAAAAAACTGAAGAATTCATATTTCTTTTTCACTTCCTCAAAAAAGTCGAGGGGAAAGTTAGACAGGAAGTATAGCTTAAATCCCTTTTTCTTTAGCTCAGGAAGGAGTTTTATGTTATCATTGAGGGGATAGATTATATTTGTCCTGAGATCAAACAGAGAGCATATATAATCCTTTTTCAGGGATGATCTTTCTGCGATCTGGTCTATTGCTTCGGGCGTGGTCAGATCTCCATTGTCAAGGCTAAGCCATTCAGGACTTTTAAATACATCGTTTAAAATCAGGTTGACAGTATCAATATCATAACCTGATCTTTCAAAATACTCACCTGGTTTCCAGCTCAGTAAGACATTTCCCAGGTCGAAGATTATATTTTTAATCATATCAGGGATTCTTCATGCTTATAGGCTGGCCGGTAGCTTCGAGGACATTCCACCAAAGTTCGCCTTCGACATCAATTTTCTTTCTTTGTCTGACAGCCATCGGGATAGGAATGAGTGTAAATTCATAATTCCAGTAGCCAACCACAAAATCTGTTTTCCCGGCAACGGCTGCATGGACGGCATTCTGGGCCAGAAGACTGCAGAATTTGCTGTCGTTTGCGTTGGCAGTAGCGCTACGGATTATATAGCTTGGATCAATATATTTGATTGAATAGGGGAATCCCTTGGCGTCGAATTCCTCCTTTATTTTTTCTTTAAGGTATAGTCCAATGTCTTTATGTTTGATATTTCCCGATGCATCTTTCTGCATTTCAATCGATTCAAACAATTCCTGGCCGGCTCCCTCTGCGACTACAACTACAGCATGGTGCCTTTCTTCAAGGCGTTTTCGGAGAAGTCTGAGAAAACCTCGTGGTCCGTAAAGATCAAAAGGAACCTCAGGAACAAGAACAAAATTTGCTTCCTGGATTGCCAGGGATGCGCTTGCTGCAATGAAGCCTGAATCACGTCCCATAAGTTTAACAAGTGCAATCCCGTTATATGCACTGTGTGCTTCATTATGCGCATTACTGATCACATCTGTAGCAATCGAAAAAGCCGTTTCAAAACCAAATGATTTCTGTATAAGATCAATATCATTGTCAATTGTTTTAGGTATACCTGCCACAGCAATTTTCAAATTTCTCTTTTTTATTTCCTCGTGAATTGCATGTGCACCCCTCAGAGTACCGTCACCACCAATACAGAAAAGAATATTGATATTAAGTATTTCGAGCGTATCGACCATCTCTTCGACTTTCTGATTCCCGCGGGATGTTCCCAGGAATGTACCGCCCGAAAGATGAATGTCACTTACCATCGGAGCTGTAAGCTCAACAACCGGATGATTATATTTCGATACTAATCCTTCATACCCGTAATTTATTCCAAGTATCCTGCTGATCCCATACCTGTAAGTCAGCTGATTTACAAGCGCTCTTATGACATTGTTTACACCGGGGCACAATCCGCCACAGGTAACAATCCCGACTTTGGTCTTTGCGGGTTCAAAAAATAAATTCTCCTTGGGTCCGGCTTTTTCAAATGATACCGGAGTTTCGCCTGTTGTCTTGCAATTATTAAAATGACTTATCGATACATCATACAGGATCCTTTCATCATCTTTTACGAATTTATAGACCGGACTATCATCACGCTGACCCTGTTTAAGGGGAGTAACCACATTACTGTTTCCAAGTGACGTGACCAGAAAATCCTCATATCTCATTGAATTTTCCATAACTTATCATTAAATCAAAAAGGTTAAATACACTGTTTTTTTGCCAGTGCAAATTTACTTAAATTTATGAATGATTGATAAATAAAGAATCCCGGTTAAACAACCGGGTAATGATTAAGCTTTTTTGCAGAAATGTCAGATTATCTGCTTAATTCTTCCGATTCGTCCGTTATCAAGAACTACCTTTATCCCGTGAGGATGTATGGGTGCCGTTGTCAAAATCTCCTTTACTCTTCCTCCTGTTAGCCTTCCGCTGCGTTTGTCCTCACTTAATTCTACCAGTACCGCTATTCCGGGTCTGATGTCTGCTCTTCGTGTTCCTTCCATATTCAGCAATCCAATAAAATATTCGGGATTTCTCCTTTTTCTTTAAAGGATACAATTTTAATTAAAAACCTGCTTAAGCTGAAGGAAGCACCTTCCGTTTTGACAAACGGCGCTATTTATTGATCAATATACTCCTTTTTTACGTGTACGGATTCTGTATAATCCTTTGCTTGCTGTAATATATAGGGTTTTCCTGTCCCGGCCGCCGAAGCATACATTTGCAGTCCAGTTCTCCGGGACTGCTATATTACCGACCTGTCTGCCGGTTTTATCAAATACTGTTACTCCTTTGCCTGTCAGATAGATATTTCCTTTTTTATCAATTGTCATTCCGTCAGAACCCAGTTCACAAAAGAGCTTCTTTGCTGTGAGAGTACCGTCTTCCGCTATTGAATAGGACCATGTTTTATTAGCCCGTATATCAGCCACATACAGGGTTTTACCGTCTTTTGTGCCTATGATTCCGTTGGGTTGCTGAAGATCATCGGCTACTCTTATAAGTGTTCTGTGGTCTGGTTTAAGATAATAAACACATTGTTTTTCCTGAGGCATGTCTTTGTGGGCCCACCACGACCGCCTGTAAAAAGGATCAGTAAAATAGACACCGCCATCAGGGGCGATCCAGAGATCATTCGGGCCGTTCAGAAGCTTATCATTGTATTTGTTCAGAATAACTTCCACATTTTTGCCCGGTTCTATTTTCCATAGAGCATTATTTTCATCAGCACAGGACCAGAGATTGCCTTTGGTGTCAAAAAAAAGTCCGTTCGACCTGCCCGAAGGTTGCATGTATGTGACAAGCTTATCTTCAATCGTCCAGACCATTATTCTGTCGTTTGGCTGATCGGTAAAGTAAACGTTCCCGCGGGAATCTGCAGCCGGACCTTCAGTAAATGTAAACTCTCCTGAAAGCTTTTCAACCGGAGTTCCCTCTCTGATTATTCCGGAAATATCATTATTCTGGGCTATAGCCATGAAGTTCAGAAGGATTAAGGAGGCAAATAAAAGACTGTAATATTTCATTTTGCGGATAAATATTATTTCAGGGATCAGTTATCCAAGACTTATATTTTTCATTCTAGTTATATAATCATCAACCTGGCCGGTCGATTCAAATCCGACAATTATCATATCTACTGTACCGAGGCCAAGGACATATTTTAAGGAAGGATCAATTTTTTCGGGTTCATTCCTGAACTTACCACCTCCGACTACTTTCATTCCGATGACACCCTTCCCGGCTTTATGGAACTTTTCTATGACGGGGACAACAAGAGCAGGATCGCGTTGATCCATATTTTCACCAAATGGATTGATCCTGACATGTATAACATCAACCCATGGATCTTCAGCAGCTACTTTAAGTGCATCAAATGAATGAACAGAAACGCCGTGAGCCCTGATCACCTTTTTTGCTTTCAGATCCTCAAGTCCGTCCATGAATCTCTTCTGCAGGCTTGTCCATTCGCCGGTTGTCATGCAGTGAAGCTGAACAAGGTCGATATAATCTGTATTCAGTTCTTTCCTGAACCGGTCAACAACAACCCGGGCATCAGGTCTTTCTGTTTCAGGGATTCCTCCGGGAGTTACCCACATTTTTGTTCCGATAGTATATTTTTCCCTTGGGATGCCTCTGAGTGCAGCCGCTGCGAAAGGATGTGTCCCATAACTGTCGGCACAATCAAAAAACCGTATACCTGATTCATAAGCATGTCGTATAACAGATTCTGCCACTCCTGCCCTTGTAATTGCTGATGAACGGTTATATCCGCTGTAACCTGTCCCCATTCCAAGCAACGTTGTCCTGATCCCTGTTTTTCCAAGAGTAATTGTCCGGAACGGATCGGTTGCGGTTCTGGTATTTCCGGCAAATGCTGCACATGAAGCTGAACCGATTAAAATCGTTCCGGCACCTGCAGCCACCGTTGTTACAAACTGTCTCCGGCTGAGATTCTTTTTTTCCATCGTATATTATTTTTGCAGATTTAACATTCTTAAAATTTCATCAGGACGTGAGGGTTTTCCATCCCGGGTTGCCGCACCTGTAATCTTTGCCCTCACAATCAGCTTTTCATCGGGCAACCTGAAAATATCCTGAATAAATACAAGCCGAATATAACCTTCCCTGCGAACAGCGGTCCTGATAATAAACCTGTCCCTGCTTCTCAAAGGATATTTATAATCAATTTCAACCCTTGTGATAATGAGATCAGTACCTTCATCATGAAGCTGTGAAAAACTGATCCCTTCCGAGAGCAGGAATTCATGCCTTGCATGTTCCAGGTAATGCTGATAATTTGCATTATTCACAACTCCCTGAAGATCACATTCATAATCCCTCACTGAAAACTCAAGGGAAGAGAGATATTCCGGACTATTCTCTGTTTGTTTCGCCATCAGGTAAACTGTGATTATTTCGGGAATCTTCTGAAAAATTTCCTGATCCCGGCATGAAATTTATGGACTCCGTGAGGTTTGTAATGCATTAAAATACATTCTTTTGTAATGTAATTAATCCCTGAACCCTCCAGTTCCTTCATGGCATCACCACTTTCAGCCATCTGCTGGATCCAGATCTGACGGATCCCCTTTTCCTTTGCTTCCCTGATTATACCGGCTGTCTTTTGTCGTGAGGTCATTATTATCAGGCTTTTGACATTTTCCGGCAGACTTTTTATGTCAGGGAAAACTTTCACCCCATGAATTTCAGTAGCGTTCGGGTTTACAGGAATTATGTTCATCCCCTTTTCCTTTAATTCGCGGAAAGCTGCAAATCCGAATTTTTTCGGATTACGGGAAACACCTGCCATTGCAACCGGTTCCGATGCAATGAATTCTTCAATTTGTTTCAGTGTTACCATTTTACTGTAAAATTAAGTGCCTGTTGGCGTGTTGCAATTAAGTATGAATTCTTTTCTGTGAAATAAGTATAAAGACTTAAAAATACAACAAATAAATCAACCAACATATTTTTTTATTTACTTGGCTGTGCCTAATTTGAATCATCCAAAATGAAAAATTCCAAGACCGAAGAGGGATATCTTTTCTCTAAAAGATACTCGCATTACATTTTCATACTGCTTTTCCTGTTGTATATGTTCGATTACATTGACAGGATGGTTATTACATCAATGTTTCCGGCAATAGAAAGGGACCTTGGCATTTCGCATACACAGAGTGGAATGCTTGTTTCGGCAGTTTACTGGGCCATTGTACTGCTTACATTTCCGGTCTCATTGCTTGTCGACAGGTGGAGCAGGACAAAAACGATCGGGATCATGGCAATAATGTGGAGTATAGCTACTGCCCTCTGTGCCCTGACAGGAAATTATGTTCAGCTTTTCATGGCCCGTGCTCTCATCGGGATAGGCGAAGCAGGATATGCTCCCGGTGGAAGCGCTGTAATATCAGGATTGTTTCCGATTGACAAGCGGTCCAGGATGATGGGTTTATGGAATGCATCAATTCCTATAGGTACTGCGATCGGACATTTCCTGGGTGGGGTGATTGCAGTTAACCTGGGTTGGAAACATGCATTCGGGATAGTTGCTTTACCCGGACTGATAATTGCTGTTCTTTTCCTCTTTCTGAAGGATTATAAGACTGTCGATCTGGCATTTATCGAAAAAGGTAACCAGAAGATAAAAATGGAAAGAAAAGATATGGTAAGGGAGTTTTTAACAAGGCCATCTGTGATTTTTACATATTTCGGAATGGCAGCAGTAACTTTTACCACCACTGCTCTTATTACTTGGTTATCAACCTATTTTCAGAATGAACAGGGGATGCCCATGGATACAGCTGGTGCCAAGGCAAGTCTTGTTATGGTCCTTGCTGTTGTGGGAGCCCCGCTTGGCGGCTGGCTCACCGACCTCTGGAGGAAAAAACAGGCGAATGCCAGACTGATTCTCCCTGCAATCTCCACATTGCTGACTGCAGTTTTGCTCTTTATAGCATTGTATCTTTTTAAGGGGACTATACAATACGTTTTCCTTCTTGTAATGGGAGTAAGTATAATGTTTTTCATTTCGGGAGCTGCAGCTGTAACCCAGGACGTTATACATCCCGGATTAAGGGCTACATCCTACGCGGTGGCTGTTGTTATAATGAACCTTATTGGATCATCCATGGCCCCGATAGTAATAGGAAAACTGTATGATATCTATAATATTAAAACAGCGCTGTCTATACTGCCCTTCATACTTATGACAGGTTCACTTTTGTTTTATCTGGGATCGAGATATTATGAGAAGGATATGGAAAAGGTAACTAAGGTAAAACTGGAGGTTGCCTGAGAAATCAATCTTATTTATTTCTTGAAGCCGTATAGTTTACAAACCTCTGTAAAGAATCCCTGATTTCAGATTCCGGATAGGTTCCAAGGATTTCAAGTGCCTTGTCCCGGTATAGGTTCATTTTTTGTTCGGTAAATTCCGGTCCACCTGAAGATCTTACAAAATCAATCACCTGGCTGATCTCTGCTTTTGTTTTCTTCCTGTTTTTCACAATTGAAAGGATTTGCCGTCTCACTGATACGGATGCATTCTCAAGAGCATATATAAGGGGAAGTGTGATTTTCCTCTCCTTTATATCATTTCCTGTCAATTTTCCCGTAAGTCCATTTGGTTCATAATCAAGCAGATCGTCCTTTATCTGGAACGCGATACCTATGTTTTCACCAAAATCCTTCATTTTCCTGATGGTATCAGGATCTTCTGACACCGACTTTGCACCACAGGCAGTACATGCAGCAATAAGAGCTGCAGTCTTGCTCCTGATTATCCTGTAATAATCATCCACCTTAATATTCATTTTCCTCGACTTCTGTAGTTGCAGAAGCTCACCTTCGCTCATTGACTTCACTGCATCAGAAACTATCTCAAGCATGTCATAGCGCTTTTTTTCAAGACTTATTGCCATTCCCCGCGATAACATATAATCCCCTACCAGAACGGCGATCTTTGAATTCCAGAGGGCATTGACCGACAATGACCCGCGCCTTTCATGTGCATCATCAACCACATCGTCGTGTACAAGTGATGCAGTATGAAGAAGTTCTATGAGTGTTGCCGCCACATATGTCGCTTCTGAGATTTTTCCATTGAGCCCTGCTGTCAGAAAAACCAGCAAAGGCCTCATCTGTTTGCCTTTACGGCGAAGGATATAATTGAGGATGATCTTCAGAAGAGGTATTTCAGTCTTCAATGTCCTGTTGAAGTAAGCTTCAAACTCACCCATCTCTTTCTCAACAGGTTTTCTTATCTCAGCGAGGATTGACATCCGTATTTTATTTCATCCAAACTTACATAAAATATGACAAAAGAAAACAGTCTGTATGTAATGGTTCCAAATTAAGTCTCCACACATTAACATATTTGTATATATATTTGTTTTAAAATTTTCCGGATGGAATTCAATGAGCTGAATCCAGAGGTCCTTCAGAAAGCTTCTGAAATGCTGAAAGCCATGGCACATCCTGCCAGAATAAGCATTGTGCGTTTGCTTGAGGACGGTAAAAAGCAGACTGTAACAGAGATCCACAACAAGCTTGGCATAGGCCAGGCCGTTGCATCGCATCACCTTGTTATTTTGCGCGACAGGGGTGTTTTGTCATCATCGAGGGAAGGGAAGAATATTTACTATTTCCTCAGGCATCCGAACCTTGGGAATATGCTCAAAACCCTGGGTGAGTGTTGTAAGGATTGATTTATTGACCGGAGCCTGTATTTCTACTCAAAGTCCCTGAACATTTTCTTCTGAAAAAGCAATATAGCAAATACTCCACAGGTGATAGCAGAATCAGCAATATTGAATACCGGCCGGAAGAAAATAAAAGACTGACCCGGTCTGAAAGGTGACCAGTCGGGCCATGTGGTATTGATAACAGGGAAATAGAGCATATCAACGACTCTTCCGTGAAGAAATGACGAGTAACCGCCTTCGGGAGGGAAAAGAACAGCAGGTTCATGGAAACTTTCGCTGAAAATCATACCATAAAATGCACTGTCGATAATATTCCCGATCGCTCCTGCAAGAATTGCGCTAACTGCCAGTATTAATCCCGTATATGCATTTTTCCTGATTATTGAGTTAAGGAACCATGCTATGGCAAAAATTGCTATTATCCTGAAGATACTGAGAATAAGCTTCCCCGGCTTGCCGCCCATTTCCATTCCAAAAGCCATTCCGTTATTTTCTATAAAATGCAGCATACCCCATTTCCCGATTAACGGAATATCTTCACCGATAACCATATGAGTTTTTACCCAGAATTTCAGTAACTGGTCAAAAAACAAAATAAGTATTATAAGTGATATTGCTTTTTTCCCTGATGACATCACTTGTGTATTGATTCAGGGGCGCAAAATAATAAAAAAACCCAGCATTGAGCCGGGAATTTTAAAAAATGACTTTATTGCGGACAGATGACATTGACATAATTGCCATTCCAGCAGTGCCACAGGTCATCTGCGAAGAACTGTTCACATTTTACCCGGCCTTGTTTTCCGGTCGAACTCCATTCCACTATCATATCAGAAAAATCAGCTCCGTTGAAGTAATGTATTGTATAATAGGAATCATATGGTCCGGCCTGTTTACCGGCTTCAATACTGCTGTTCCTGAAATTATCTTCAGTACGGGAATCGTTCAGTACCCTTACATAAGTGTATTTGATTTTTTCAACAGCTGACTGGTTACCTTCCCAGTCGATCTGAAGGACAGGTTCCTTGAAGGATGAGCTGTGGTTCAGTATCCACTGGCCGCCCGTTCGGTCGAGCTTCGAAGTGCCCTGGAACCAGAGGAATTCGGAAAATCCTCCCGATCCTTCCCTGCTTACATACATCTTCCACTCAATATCCTGGGTCCTTATCTGACCTGTAAGTCTTGCTTTATATACTGCTGTGAAAAAAGGAACTTCATATCTCCATTCCCATGTTTTATCATCTACATATACAGGTACTTTATCAACTGCTTTTTCAAAGGATATCACCGGTACCGCAAGGGTTGTTACCAGGATCATGTTCCATGTCCCGGCTACAAGTGCGGAAAACTCCCAGTTCACATTTTCGATGCCTTTGGACATTGAATAGGCAGCATGCTTCTTTTCTGTATCAAAATTGCTGAAATCAATATTCATTGATTCAACAGGCGGAAGCTTGGGAGGATCTTCAGTCTCCTTATTACAACCGGCAAAAAACCCTCCTAAAAATGTCAGGATAATCACCAGAGAAGTAATTTTTTTCATAACGGGTACAGTTATCTGTTTCTCTTAAACGCAAAAATGGTGTTAAAGTTACGTCAACGGTATAAAAATTAACTTTAATGGACTAATTTCATACACGAAATGAACAAAACCACATATTTTGTGTTTAACGTGCAAAATAAAATAAAAATGAAGAAAAATCTATTAAAAATTTTAAATCTCGGGTTAATCCTGATATCAATTCCGGCAATAACCCTGGCTGAGAACCCAAACGATAAAAACGAAAGTAATATGAAAGAATTTAAAACAACAGAATTTCCGGCTCTTCCATATGCATATGATGCGCTTGAGCCGTACATTGATGCCAGAACGATGGAGATCCATTATGACAGGCACCATAGAGCTTATTTTAATAATTTTGTAGCTGCCATCAAGGGCACAGCTCTTGAAAACAGTTCAATTGAGAAAATATTTTCAGAAGTATCAAAAGCCGGCGATGCCGTAAGAAATAACGGCGGAGGTTTCTATAATCATGTAATTTTCTGGGAAAATCTTGGTAAAGGCACTTCAAAGCCGTCGGCTGCTCTTGCAGAAGCTATAAACCAGACTTTTGGTTCATTTGACAAATTCAGGGAGGCATTCAGTAATGCTGCAAAAACAAGATTCGGGAGCGGCTGGGCATGGCTGTACCTTACTGCTGACAAGAAACTGGCTGTAGGTAGCACACCCAACCAGGACAATCCTCTGATGGATGTGTCGCCTGTCAAAGGAATTCCCTTACTTACAATTGATGTATGGGAACATGCATATTATCTGAAATACCAGAACAAACGTGCTGATTATGTAGAGGCATTCTGGAATGTTGTTAACTGGGATGAGGTGAACAGGAGATATGCTGAGGCGGTAAAATAACCGACAAATCATTTAATCAGAAATAAAAAAGGGCGTTGAAAACAACGCCCTTTTTTATGTAAAGGATATATTTTTATGTGTAAAGGAACCTTTTGATCTTCAGAGTGGCTGTTTTCTGGAAAGGCACAGGTTGAATAACCACTTTGTTGATCTTACTGAATTTGTTGACATGAGAATTTACATATTCCTGTAATTCGGTCAGGATCTCCTGTACCCTTTCCTCATATTTATCAGCTTTGTCAGCCATATCCTGTTTAAGGATGTTATATTTCTTTTCAATTTCTTCCATGTTGAGGTGGACAAGGGCAACCAGCTTGCCTTTTTGCTGTACCACAAGAGACTCGACAACGCCACGGAAATTATTGATGACGGATTCAATCTCCTCGGGGTAAATATTTTCGCCGCTGGCCCCGAGAATCATATTTTTCAAACGTCCTTTGATGTAAAGATTATTGTTCTTATCCAGTACACCCAGATCACCTGTCTTGAACCAGCCATCAGGAGTGAGTACCTCTGCTGTCATTTCAGGATCTTTGTAATAACCTTTCATTATACTTGGGCCTTTTGCCCATATTTCGCCTTCTCCTGTTTTATTATCGGGGTTATGGATCTTCAGTTCAATGCCTTCTATTGCCGGTCCGGTCGAATCGAAAACCGTTTTTGACGGATTTGCCCCGGCCAGAAGGGGAGATGTCTCAGTAAGCCCGTAACCTATTGCATACGGGAAGCGGGCTTCAAGGAGAAATCTTTCGACACTCTTATTCAGCTTTGCCCCGCCTATACCAAAGAATTTAAGATTCCCACCGAAGGTCTTGTAAAGTTTCTTTCCGGCAACCTTATTGAGTATTTTCCTTGCCGGGGGAATGCTGTAGATAATCTTCATGATCCTTTTATCAGTGAAGGCAGGCAGTATCTTATTGAAATAGACTTTTTCAATTATAAGGGGAACAGTGAGCATTACAGTCGGCCTGACCTGTTCAAGTGCAGGCAGAAGAACAGGTGGTGTTGGCGGTTTCCTCAGGTAATAAACACATGATCCGCCAAGTAACGGCAGGATCAGACCCAGCGTGTTTTCGTAGGTATGTGACAGTGGTAAGACTGAAAGAAATCTGTCGTTCTCGTCGACATGTTGTATGACCTTACCCTTTTCTGCATTGAAGCAGATATTCCTGTGGGTGAGCATTACCCCCTTTGAACGTCCGGTTGTGCCTGATGTATAAATAATCGATGCAAGATCTTCTTCTTCAACCACATATTCATTTAAAGGCACCGCCTCCGGATCAAATCTTACAGAGCTGTTCTCAGAAAACAGAATCGAGAAATCATCCAGAAGTATCCCGGTTTCAAGAGAACCGTGTTTCAGGCCTTCCATACGGTGTAACAGACCTGAGGATATAAAAAGTGCCTTTGCACCTGAATGTTCAAGAACATTAGCAAATTCAGTAGCTGAAAAATCAGGAAGCACAGGAACAACAACTGCTCCCATAAATGTAATTGAAAAATAGGCTATTGCCCAGTTCGGCATGTTGGTGCTGAGAATTGCAACCCTGTCGCCTTTCTCAATACCTGCCGACTCCAGAAAGGCTGTTACCGACCTTATGGATTTGGCAGCGGCCTCAAATGTCATGGGATCTTCCCCGACAAATGAATATGCGCGGGATTTTCCATGTTTCAATAAAGTATTATTGAAAATTGACGGAAGTGTAAGAACATTTTCCTTATGATCCATTTAACACTTATTAGTGAAGCAAAAGTGTGCAAAGGTACTTAATTCTCATCACCTTTCTGTTAAATGGTGATAAATATTATGGTTGCCTCAGTGAAGACTTTACATAAATCAGCCGGGTTTCCGGTATATTAACTATTTTTGATTTTTTAAACTGAATAACAAATATCTATGAGTATAATAAGGGTAACAAGGGAATTTTCTTTTGAGATGGCACACGTCCTTAAAGGCTATGACGGGCCGTGCAGGAATGTGCACGGGCATTCATACCGTCTTTTTGTTACTGTCAGAGGAGAACCGATTAACGATAGCAGAAGTCCCAAAAACGGAATGGTTATGGATTTTACAGATCTTAAAGAAATAGTCCTTAAAACTATAATTGAACGCTTTGATCATTCAGTTGTTATGAGCAATGATTTTGCCGGGGAAAAGAAAAAAATGATGGCAGATGCTTTCGGAAATGCTGTAATAGTCGGTTATCAGCCCACCTGTGAGAATCTTGTTACCGATTTTGCCCGTATGCTGAAAAATTCACTGCCGGCAGGAGTCAGATTACACAGCCTCAGGCTCTGTGAAACAGCAAAATCATATGCCGAATGGTTTGCCAGTGATAATGAATAAAACAATATGCAGGATAATCAGGATAAGAAACTGTTTCTGCTCGATGCATATGCACTGATCTTCAGATCATATTATGCATTCATCAGGAATCCGAGGATCACATCCAAAGGATTGAATACTTCCGCAATATTTGGCTTTCTGCTTACTCTTGAAGAGGTTCTGCAGAAACAGAGACCTACTCATATTGCAGTGGTGTTCGATGTTTCCGGACCCACTTTCCGCCACGAGATGTACAAAGAGTATAAAGCCAACCGTGATGAAACGCCTGAAGATATAAAAACAGCCGTTCCTTACATCAAGCGGCTTATTGAAGCTTACAGGATACCCGTTATTGATTATCCGGGATTTGAAGCCGACGATGTGATCGGCACTCTCGCAAAGAAAGCATCAGCCAGGGGATTCACAACATATATGATGACTCCCGATAAGGATTTCGCCCAGCTCGTCTCCGGAAATATCTTCATGTATAAACCCTCAAGAAGCGGAAATGAATCTGTTATATGGGGAATTGAAGATATTAAACGCGAATTCGAAGTCGAACGGCCCGAACAGGTGATTGATATTCTTGCCCTGATGGGTGATACGGCAGATAATATTCCCGGAGCTCCCGGTGTAGGACCAAAAACCGCGATGAAACTGATATCTGAATACGGCTCGGTTGAGGAACTTTTCAAAAATACGGATAAACTTAAAGGCAGGCTTAAAGAAATCATAGAAGATAACAGGGAGAAAATAGAACTTTCCAAAAAACTGGCGACAATAATAGTTGATGTACCGGTAGATCTTGAAGAAGATAATCTGGTTACAGAAACTCCTGATGTACAAAAACTTAAAGTACTGTTTGAAGAGCTGGAATTTAAGACCGCCGCCGCCAGGATACTTTCAAATGCATCCGTACAACAATCCCGGTTTGCAGATAAATCTCAGCCCCAACCTCAGCCTCAGCCTCAGCCCCAATCTCAACCTCAGCCTCAATCTCAACCTCAGCCTCAAAATCCCCAGGGAACACTCTTTTCCGATGATTTACAGGAATCAGTTATTGACCGGTCGTCCCTGAAAGACATTAACAGTGTTCAGCATGACTACAAACTTATTTCTGATAATTCTGAACTGAAACAATTAATTGATCTTGTGCTGCAAAAGAAAGAGATCTGCTTCGATACGGAAACAACCAGTATTGATGCACTTCAATCTGAAATTGTTGCACTTGCATTGTCGTGGGAAAAACATAAAGGATACCTGATACATTTTGCCGGGAGCGAAAAAGATACTTTAGAAAAGCTTGAAATAATAAGGCCTTTGTTTGAAAATCCGTCTATCCTGAAAATAGGTCAGAACTGCAAATTTGATATCCAGGTACTGGAGAACTATGGAATCAGAGTGAAAGGACCTCTTTTTGATACAATGATCGCCCACTATCTTCTTGAACCCGATATGCGCCATAATATGAACCTTCTCTCGGAAATATATCTTTCTTATACTCCGGTTCATATCGAATCTCTCATCGGGGAAAAAGGACAGAATCAGAAGAACATGAGAGCTGTACCACCTGAGCTGATCAGGGAATATGCAGTTGAGGATGCAGATGTCACTCTTCAGCTTAAAGAGATCTTTGAATCCGGAATAAGGAAAGAGGGACTTTCTGAACTGGCAACTGAAATTGAAATGCCTCTGATAAATGTACTCGCTTCAATGGAAAGGAACGGGGTTATCCTCGATGAAGCGGAGCTTAAAAGAATAACTGCAGATCTGAGGGATGATATTATTAACCTTGAGAAAGATATCTATTTGCTTGCAGGCACGGAATTCAATATTTCTTCTCCGAAACAGCTCGGGGATATTCTTTTTCTCAGGCTTAAGCTTGACGATAAGGCAAGGATGACAAAAACAAAACAATTTGTCACGAACGAAGAGATCCTTCAGCGGCTTGCCCATAAGCACCCCATTGTCGACAAGGTGCTGGAATACAGAGGATTGAAAAAGCTGTTATCTACATATGTCGAAGCTCTTCCACAGCTGATAAACAAAAAAACCGGCAGGATACATACATCGTTCAACCAGGCTGTTGCTTCAACCGGCCGCTTAAGCTCGAATAATCCTAATCTTCAGAACATTCCTGTCAGGGATGAAAGGGGCAGGGAGATAAGAAAAGCCTTTATACCGGCAGAAGGTTGTATTTTCTTTTCGGCTGATTATTCTCAGATTGAGCTGAGGCTGATGGCACATCTCAGCGGGGATAAAAGCATGATCTCTGATTTCCTTTCGGGCAGCGATATTCATGCAGCAACAGCAGCCAAGATCTTCGGTATTAATATCAGTGAAGTTACAAGGGAAATGCGCAGCCGGGCAAAAACTGCCAATTTCGGCATAATTTACGGAATATCTTCCTTCGGCCTCTCCGAAAGACTTACAATAGGGAGGAAGGAAGCCAAAGATCTCATTGACGGTTATTTTGCATCATATCCGGGAGTAAAAACCTATATGGACGATAGTATCCGCAAGGCAAGGGAAAAAGGATATGTTACCACAATGTTCGGCAGGAGAAGGTATTTGCGTGATATTCATTCAAGGAATCAGGTAGTAAGGGGAAATGCCGAACGAAATGCTATTAATGCCCCTATCCAGGGCAGTGCAGCAGATATAATCAAGATTGCAATGGTAAGGATCCATGAGAAATTACAAAAGAAGAACTTTAAATCCAGGATGATCCTCCAGGTGCATGATGAGCTTATTTTTGAAGTCCCGCACTCAGAGCTTGACAGGCTCAGGGAGATGGTTATATATGAAATGTCGAATGCTGCAAGCCTGGATGTGCCGTTAAAAGTGGACTGGGGTACAGGCCGGAACTGGCTGGAGGCACATTAGCCCTGAGTACCGGTGCGCTTTTCCCGCTGAGAATAGAACTGTATTTCCCTTTATCGTTAAGTATTTCAAGCGCCCTGAGGATCTGTTCGTCTTTTTTAACTGACCAGGCAATTGCGCCCTCTTCATAAAAATATCTTCCGATGATCTCTTCTTCAAGCAAAGCCGAGATCTCATCCCTGAAAATTGTAAGGTCATGGTCAATATTATGGGCTATATCATTTTGAAGTTCTTCGAAAAGATCCTTGTGCAGTTCATAATATTTTTCTTTCTTTGCACTGGCAATCAGTTCATTAAGAGAGGTCTCGGTAATTGTTCTATAACTGAAATTACGTTCTTTAAGAAAGTCTGCGAAATCAGCATAATCCTTATCGCTCAGTTTAAATTGTGACGGTGATTCCGGTGCAGGATGAGACCAGTAATAACGTGTTGCGAAGTCGAAAATAAAGTTCCTCAGATACAATTCTGCCGAGATCTGACTCATTGCTTCAGGATCTACTGTAACATCGGGGGTTATCCCTCCTCCGTCTTTCACAATACGTCCGTTACGGGTCCTGAATTCGGTTACCAGCGAATCCGGGATTATACCTACGCTACCGTCCTCATTGGGATGTGAGAAATCGATTGCCTGGATACATCTTCCGGAGGGTATATAGTACTTCGCCGTTGTTATTTTAAGCTGGGTATTATAGCTTAAGGGGCGGGTAACCTGAACAAGACCTTTCCCGTATGAGCGCTGTCCGACAATTACTCCCCTGTCGAGATCCTGGATAGCGCCGGCAACTATTTCAGCTGCTGATGCTGAACCTCTGTTTATAAGCACTGCAAGAGGAATTGTTTCATCAGTTGCTGCTTTTGTGGTCCTGAAATTATCATCAAACTGTTTTACCTTTCCTTTCGTGGAAACCACATCGCTGCCGGGACCGACAAAAAGGTTAACAATTTCAACTGCTTCGGACAGCAATCCCCCGGGATTAGCTCTTACGTCAAGAATTATCTGTTCAGGATTGTTTTTTTTAAGCTCCGTGAGAGCATTTTTAACATCGGTAATACAATTCTGGGTAAAATTAGTGAAACGAATATATCCGGTCTTGCTGTCAATCATCCCATAGTAAGGAACAGGCGGGATAATGATCCTTTCCCTTTTCATCACATGGTCCGATTCTTTTCCGGCCCTTTCGATTGTAACTGTAATATCTGAACCGGGATTTCCTTTCAGCCTGTCGCTTACTTTATCTGTCGGCATTCCTTTCAGAGAAACACCGTCAACTTTTTTTATTTTATCACCTGCCTTTATTCCTGCTTTATCAGCCGGGAAACCCTTGTAAACTTCGCTTATAACCACATAATCGCCGCCGCCTCTCACAAGTGAGCCTATCCCGCCGTATTTACCAGTGGTCATAAAAGTAAAATCATCCGCATCCGATTCAGGATAATATACAGTATATGGATCCAGGGTCTTAAGCATATTATCAATACCCGATTTTATAACTTTATCAGGATCTATCTCGTCAACATAAAATGTGTTAAGCTCCCTGAAAAGCGACAGGAAAATATCGAGATTCTTGGCAATTCTGAAATCCCGTGTTTCCTGAAGGCTTAGAAATCCAACACTTAAACCTGAAATTATCAGGAAACTCAGGATCATTATAAGTCTGCCTTTATGTATCTTTTTCATGACTTTAAAATTGGACCGACGAAAATAAGAAGAATATTTATTATAAGGATTTGATTGAGGGTTAATTATAATAACTTTAACATTATCTGCCGGCTGTAATTATTTCAGATCTCAATTTTTCAAGCATTTCTTTGATTCCTGTTTCCATTGTACCGAAATCTGCCGGCTTTTCTTTCCTGTAGATAACTATCAGAGCGATATTTATATTTTGTGAATCCAGGAATTCATAAAGTAAATCTTTATTCTTCCTGTAAGCTTCTCTCATTCTTCGTTTCAGCAGATTCCTTTTTACTGCATGGCGGAATGCTTTTTTCGGGACCATAAAAGCGATCTCTGCAGGGAAGCCTGAATTAAGATCAGTTGTTGCCCACAATACCCTGAAATAATGTGTGTAAAATACCTTCCCCGACCTGAAAAGGCCGGTTATTATCTTCCGACTGCAAAGCCTTTCGGCTTTTTTGAATGTCTGACGGTAAGCGATCATTCAGGCAGGCCCTGTTATCAGAGTTCCTTAATTAAAAAAGAAATGTACTAATCTGCAGAATAGATTTTACTTTGAATTCCGGTTATGCTCCTTAAGGAAGTTATCCAGAGCCATTGTCATGGATGGTGCTTTTGGATTTGGTGCATTTATATCCAGCCTGAGGCCTTCCTGTTCCACGGCACATGCCGTTGTGGGGCCAAAAGCCGCTATTTTTATTTCACCCTGCACAAAATCCGGAAAATTCTCCTTGAGCGATTTTATCCCGGAAGGACTGTAAAAAACAAGAATATCATAATCGAAATTCTGTACATTCGAAAAATTGCTGCTTATAGTTTTATACAAAATACCTATCGAATATCTGATAGAATTTTTACCAAGCAATTCAGGGATCTCAGCATTGTGAGGCTCAGATAGAGGTACAAAATAATTATCGTCCTTATGTTTGATAATGATATCGATGAGATCCTGGAATTTTGCCTTGCCGTGGAAAATCTTCCGCTTTCTGTAAACTATGTATTTCTGCAGGTAAAAAGCAACATTTTCTGTAATGCAGAAATACTTCATTGTGTCGGGGACTGTGATTCTCAGCTCATTGCATATTCTGAAAAAGTGATCTATACCAGTTTTACTGGTGAAGATCACGGCTGAATAATCGAGGATATTAATTTTCTGATGCCTGAAATCCTTTGATGAGATCCCTTCAACCTGGACAAAGGGTTTGAATTCAACTTTCAGATTATATTTTTTTGCCAGGTCGAAATATGGCGACTTCGGATTCATCGGTTCTGGCTGCGACACTAAAATCTTCCTTATTTTCAACGCCTTACAGTTTTAGTTATACTATTCAGGGACCACTCGCTTCTTCGCTAAAACAGATCGGTTAAATATTTAAGAACCACCAATACCGGAAGAAATTCCAGCGCACAAAGGTACAAAATGAAATATAAAATAGAAATACTACGCTTCAGAAAAATCAACAACAGCCTCAGAACACGCATAAAATATGCCGTCAGAACAATAAAAAGTCCTGAATTCAGAATAATCCGGGGTGCCGGGAAAGTTGTATATGCAAGCAAAATTGTAAACAAAAACAGGATAAAACCGGTAATTTGATATGACTGGTGAACTGTAGCGCAATATTCTCCGAATACATCTCTCGCACCGGTAATGCTTGCCATAAGAGTGCAAATAATATGCCTTACAAGCACCAGTAAAATCACAAGGCCGAAGATAACAATCCAGAATAGTATTCCTGAAAGTCCGTTGGGATTAAAACCATGATAATCAGCTGTTAAGTATGCAAATAATGCCGTCCCCGAGAAGGAAACTGCGTTTGCAAGAATTGACTGCCACTGTAAGAAAATACCTCTTTCACGCGATGCAGGATCACCGATACCCCTGAAGAGCAGGAATGCCTTGATACTATGAAATAACCTGCCGGGAAAGGCGCTGAGCGTTGAATAGATGAATGCTGATGCAAGAACAATTATTATTATCCAGTCGTCCCTGAATGGCTCTGGTTCAAATTCCTTGCCTTCACGAAGATCTGAGGTGATAATTCCGGCTTTCCCGGATCCCCTGTCTTCACTTTCTTTAATAAACGTGAAGGGGAAAAAAACAGGATGACCGGAAATAAATGAAGTATCCTGTTCAGAAATGATCATTTCTTTCTCCGGCAATTTCGGAAAGTATATTATTTGCCAGTCGGCTCGCACCGATCCTGAAATAATTATTGTTGAGCCATTCTTTTCCAAGGCAGTATTCAGCTATCCTGTAGTATGAAACAGCATCATTTACGGTCACTATACCGCCTGCCGGCTTGAAACCTACCCTTATACCGGTCTCGGAGTAGAAATAGTCTATGGCTCTGCACATAACGAATGCTGCTTCAGGTGTTGCCGACACATTTATCTTCCCTGTTGATGTTTTAATAAAATCAGCTCCGGCATCCATCGCTATCATCGATGCCTTGAAGATATTTTCATTATCACCCAGCAGTCCGGATTCAATTATAACTTTCAAATGCTTTTCACCTACTACCTCCCTCATCTCTCTAATTTCATCGGCAACAGCAGCAAAATCATTGCTCAGAAATGAACCGACTGAAATTACCATATCAATTTCATCAGCTCCGGAGTCCAGAGCCATTTTACATTCAGCCAGCTTAATTGAACGGAATGTCTGTGATGAAGGAAAACCTCCTGCAACAGATGCTATCTTTACGGTTTTCACCGTGAGTTTTTCTTTTACAAGCGGAACGAAATTAGGAAAAACACATATAGCCGCAACATTTGGGATATTCGAAAAACGCCCGGAGAAACTGTTCACCTTTCCTGTAAGATGAAGGATATGGGTTTTATTGTCCGATGCATTAAGGCTTGTGAGATCAAGACAGTTCAGTATTGTCATCAAAAGATGCTTGTCGGGGGGGTCAGAGACGAGCTCGGATACTTTTTTAAGCTCCCTTGTTATCTCGGATTCCGACGGACATTGTTTTATCAGTTTTTCGTATAATTTGGTCATGGCAACTGGTTCATATCAGTAAAATCTGCGTTGTATTTGACGGGGGTTAATATAATGCTTTTTGTAATCCAATATTATTATCGGTTAATTTATGTTGAGGTTAATTCATAAAGAAGTATTATTGGCCTTCCTGGTACTGTTCCTTGCCAGGGATGCAAAAATTCCAATAACGCACAATACTGAGAATATTACGAATCCGGTACGCATACCGGTCATAAATCCGGGGTAGGAGGAAGGGATGATAGCCCGGTCACCCACATAAAGTGCAAGAAGCATCATTGCGATACCCATACTCATCATCTGCCCTGCCATACGCATTGTCCCGACAACTGCCGATGCAATCCCGAGATGTTTTTTCTCAACAGAGCTCATAATTGCATTTGAATTTGGTGAAGAGAATAGTCCAAAACCAGTTCCCATCAGTATAAGCAGGAAGATTATCCATATTATCGGAGTGTTGTTGTTTATAAAGCATAGCATTATCAGTCCGGCCGCAGTAAGCCCCATCCCGTATGATGCAATGATCCCGGGATTATATTTATCAGACAGTTTGCCTGAAACAGGTGATAAAAGCGCCATCATTACCGGCTGTGATATCATTATAAGTCCTGCGCTTCTTGCATCGAAATCTTTAAGATACTGCAGGTAAAGACTGATAAAGAATCCTGTTGCAGAAGTGGCTGAATAATGAATAAGGGCAGCTATCCCTGAGAAAGTAAATATCCTGTTGCGGAGTATGAGCCTGATATCGAACACCGGAAAAGCAATTCTGTTTTCAAACATGAGAAATACAATTCCCAGCAGGATCCCTGTTACTATCAAAGTCCATCCTGTTGCTGAAGGCAGTTTTGAAAATCCAAACATAAATGAAGCCAGTGAAATGCCATAGAATATTGATCCCCGCCAGTCGAATTTCTCTCCCTCTGCACCGGACCATTCAACCTTCATTTTCTTAAATATCAGATACAGGGAAATAATACCGGCCGGAACAAGAACAGCAAAAACACTCCTCCAGCCCCAGTACTGAGTCATTAATCCGCCTATTACAGGCCCGCTGCTAAGTCCCGTATAAACAGCTGTTGTATTTATCCCCATTGCCCGTCCGCGTTCACCCTGACCAAAAACCGAGGTGATTATAGCCAGGCTCGTCCCAAATATCATCGCACCTGAAATACCCTGGATTATCCGGAAAATGATAAGAGATTCAATATTCCATGAAAATGTTATAAGGAAAGTTGAAACAGTAAAAAGAAATATACCACCTGTGAAGATCTTTTTTCTGCCAATAATATCTGCAAGCCTGCCGAACGGAAGAAGAAATATGGCAGAAGCAAGAATAAAGCTGCTGACTATCCATCCTAGTTCCAGAGCAGTAGCATTAAAGTCTTTTCCTATTGCAGGAAGAGCAAGGTTTATTGCAGATCCGAGGAAAGGGGTAAGGAAAGCGGCAAACGCCGATACTGTAAGCACCGATCTTTTAAGTGTTTTATCACCGGAAGCCGTATTATGCTCTTGCATCAGATTTATTCCTTGTTTTTAGTGTCAATAATAATTGTAACCGGGCCATCATTAAATATTTCAACTGTCATCATGGCTCCGAACTCACCGGTTCCGACAGGTTTGCCAAGTAATTCTGAAAGCCGGGCTACAAACTTATCATAAAGTGGAATTGCAATCGCGGGTGGCGCAGCTTTTATATAGGATGGCCTGTTTCCCTTTTTTGTCCTGGCATGAAGTGTGAACTGGCTCACAACGGTTATCTCACCGGCAATATCAAGTACCGAAAGGTTCATTACACCGTCCGTATCATTGAATATCCTCAGCTGAACGATCTTATTGCTCAGCCATTCAACATCTTCAGAAGTGTCGGCTTCTTCAATTCCTGCAAGGATCATTAATCCTGCACCGGAAGATGCAAGGATCCCTTTGTCCGAATAAACGGAGGCCTTTACTACACGCTGGATAACTACTCTCATATGAACCTGGTACAGGCATGCAAATATAAGATCAATTTCATAAGTCAAAACTTGATTTTTCATGTACATTTGCGGCACAATAGAATTTTATGGATCTTTTAACAATTACTGCAGTAGCACTCGGCCTCTCTTTTGATACTTTCGCAGTCTCTCTTTCGTTCGGCGTTGTTAAAAACAAAATATTGTTCCGCCAGGCTGTCAGGGTCGCCCTTGTATTTGCAGTATTCCAGGCGGGATTTCTTGTTGCAGGATATTTCCTCGGGTCCGTAATAAGCGACCTTGTAAAAGCTGCAGACCACTGGATCGCACTTATCCTGCTGTCTTTTCTGGGAATAAGGATGATAGTTGAAGGTCTGAGAAGAAAAGAAGGTGATGAGGTCAGGGATTATACAAAAACACTTACTCTGTTTGCAACCGCTGTCGGTACCAGTATCGATGCATTTGCAGTAGGAATAAGCTTTGCTTTCCTCGATATCAGAATATGGATATCAGGTGTGATAATTGGTGCGGTTACGTTTCTTGCATCAATGACAGCAATAAGAATAGGGAAATCTGCCGGGGCCAGGCTTGGTCAGAAAGTCGAAATTGCAGGGGGTCTGATACTTATTGCAATAGGGGTTAAAATATTTGTTGAACACATGTTTGGATAGAATCATATCGGGACGGATCGTCTTTCCCGGTTGCTGAATGTTACAACCGAAGTAAATCCGGAATCTCTGAGTAACCTGTAAGCTTCATCGAAATACTGGCCCACTCTCGATGGCATATGTGCGTCGGAATTCACACAGACCGGGACCTTCTCCTCACTGAATAAATGCAGATATCTCCTGTCGGGGTAAAAATCAGCCAGCGGCCTGTTCTTTCCGTTGGTGTTGACCTCAAATGCAACATTATTCTTCTTCATCTGCCTTGCCAGCCTCCGGTAATATGGTTCGGGATCAAAAGAAGGTTTATACCCGAATATCCTGATCAGATCAGGATGACCGATAATATCAAACAAGCCTGATCCGACCGCCATTCCAACCATATTAAAATATGTTTCGAACAAGCGGTCGAAGCTTTTACCTGCATAAAATTCAGGACCTTCATCTACTGTTTTCTCTCCCAGGTAATGGACTGATCCTATCCTGTAATCCAGAGCCAGACCATCGAGGAATTTTGCTGTCTCATTTTCTTTCCCCTCAAGATAATCGACCTCCAGCCCCTTCCTTATTATTATCTTTTCTGTGCGGTTTTTAAGATTATCAATATAATCCAGGTAAGTAATGACATTCCCCGGATCCATCAGCCAGTCCTGATCCTCCTTGAACAGGGCAAGATGTTCCGAGAATCCAATCTCGGAGATACCTTTTTCAATTGCCGGTGCAATATAATCCTCAGGAACAGCCTTCCCGTCACTGAAGGTCGTATGAATATGGTAATCTGTAATCTTTTTCATTTACAATCAGTTAATATGAGTATCTGTATTTATTATCTACGTATTATAATACGTTTTTAAAAACGTATTATAATACGTAGATAATTTCAATAACAGTTACATTTCCATGAACTTCCGTACAGAATCCCGGGAAAGTAACAATTTCTCAAATTAGCTCCAAATTTGTCAATAAAACAAACCGCTTAATTAAATATTGATCAGGAAAAATGTAAATTTGTCAGATTGCAGGAATTATGGAGTTAAAAAACAAGAATTGTATTTGCGAAACCTGTGAATTCAGGCATATAGTTTTTTCTTATCTCGATGATAATGGAATACTGGAACTGTGCGATAATAAGATTGAACAGGCCTTCAGGAAAGGAGAGATAATCAATCGCGAAGGAGAACCGGTAACAAGTTTTAAATATCTGAAAAGCGGACTTGTAAAGCTTTTCAGGACTACCCCATCGGGAGAGGAACAGGTAATTACAATTACCCGTCCTTTTGAATTTGTAAGCAATATGAGTGTTTTTTCCGGGGAAAAGTACCGTTATTCGGTATCAGCCCTTGAAGATTCCGTAGTTTGTATAGTAAAGCTTTCATTTATTAAAGACCTCTTCCTGAAAAATGGTGCTTTTGCCATGGGTCTTCTTACGCGGATGGCTGAGATTAATGAAAAGATCATCGGGCAGGCTCTCGATCTCAGGCAGAAAAACCTGATCGGCCGTATTGCTTATGTTATCCTTTATTTCAGCAAAGAGATCTATAACTCAAGAATATTCGACATGCCTGTCTCCAGAAAAGAGATCGCTGATTTTATAGGAATGAGTACCGCCAATGTTATCCGGACAATGTCAGAGTTCAAAAAGGATGGGATAATAAAAATTGATGGAAAAACAATTGAGGTAGCGGATATTAGCAAACTTGAAATACTCTCCCGGCGAGGCTGATAATCCATTTTTTCAAATAATACCCGATGAAGAGATTTGCCCTGTTTTTATGCTTGCTGATTGTTACAACAGCAATTTCCTCCCAACCCCTGCCTCAATCTCAACCTAAGCCTCAGCCTCAGCCTCAGGAGGTTCAGAAGCCCGTAGGACAGGTTAATTATACCCTTTCAGGAATGAGGCACGGAGTAAATTATTTTCCTGAAGTCCGGCTGGCAAATGTTCAGTATGAGACAGGAAAGGAGCTCACTTTTGACAATTACCATTCCCTCAATGTCATCTATGACTGGCTCGACATCTGGGCTGAAAAGTACAAAGATCTTGTTGAGCTTTACGAAGTCGGCAGAAGCTTTGAAGGCAGGCCTATGATGCAAATTACTGTTACAAATAAAAAAACCGGAAAAGATACAGATAAGCCTGCGGCATTTTTTGAAGGAGGCCGTCACAGCGGTGAGGTTACCGGATCAGAGACTGTTCTATGGCTTACAAAATTCCTCCTGGAGAATTATGGGACTGATCCGGATATAACTCATCTTCTTGATACCAAAACCATCTATTTACGTCCGGTGAATAATCCCGACGGGCATAACCTCTATCTCCATACCGCCCAGAGCAACAGGAGTACCGTACGTCCGGTTGATAACGACGGCGATGGTCTGCTGGATGAAGACGCTCCTGACGATCTCGACAATAACGGGATAATCCATAATATGAGGTGGAAAGATGATAAGAAGGGGAATCTCATACCCGATCCTAAAGATCCTTCAGGAAGTATAATGAAACGGGTTGCCCCGGGAAAAGGTATCTATCTTTCTGCATCCGAAGGCATTGATAATGATAATGACGGCCGGATTAATGAGGATGGTATCGGAGGACTGGACCTTCACAGGAACTATCCCGAGAACTGGAGACCTCTGAAGGAAGAAACCGGACGGGGATTTACCCAGGGAGGGGCAGGAGAATACCCCCTCAGCGAATCTGAAACAAGGGCAGTAGTGACTTTCCTTCTTGCACATCCAAATGTTTATGTGGTTAATTCCATGGATACAAGTGTACCCATGCACCTCAGACCACCATCAACCTCAGGATCCGAAGAAAGAATGTACCCCGAAGACTTAAAATGGTATAAATACTTTGATGATCTGGGAAAGAAGATAACCGGGTATGACAAAGCCGGAGATGTTTATAATGATTATGGCAGCGGAAGCCCTCTGTTCGGTCATGGCCCTGACTTCGGATACTGGTATTTCGGCTCGGTCTGGTATGGCGATGAAATATGGAACAGCGGCAGGTTCGGGGACCTTAACGGGGATAGTATAACTGATCAGATTGACATGCTGATATGGGATAATAAAGAGAACAACGGAGAAGGTTTCAGCGAATGGAAACCGGCCAGACACCCTGTTTATGGAGATATTGAAACTGGCGGATTTGATCCTAAGTTCTTCTCCCAGAATCCACCGGCACGCTTTCTTGAAAAATGGATCAGGAACCAGGCTTCATTCAATATCGAAATGGTAAAACATCTTCCCGAACTGGAATGGGAAAAAATTGAAAGCAGAAAAACCAGATCATATAAAACCGATTCTGCAGATTATCAGGTTAAGGTAAGTTTCAGGAACAAGGGAAAGCTCCCAACGGCATTTAAACAGGCTCACCTTGTTAAGATCGTTACTGAGGACAGGGTTGTCCTCGAACTTGATACAACTGGAACTTCAGCTGGAACAACGGGTTATAAAGTACTTAATGAAGAAAAAGTACAAACGGGACGTGAAAGAAGAGGATCCATGCAGTTTAATGATCAGCCTCCGCAAAGACGACCTGTCTTTAAAACAGTACCCTATACGGATGGAGGATCAGTAACAACAGCTGTTTTCAATATCAGACTTTATAAACGGAATGAATTATCAGGTAAGGCAAGCGTTTATTCAACAAGAGGAGGGATATTAAAAGATAAGGATTTTATTATCAGGTAGAGGGAGGACGATAATAATTTATATTTTAGCCGCGAAAAATTTCAGACAACCAGAATAGACTACATTTAATCAGATCACTATATGAAAATTGAAGAACACAGCATAAGGGATATCCCCCGCAGGCGCTTTCTTGAGCTGGGAATGAAAGGAGGATTGCTGATTGCAGCATCACCTGCTCTTTTGTCTCAGCTGGTATCCTGCAGCAGCAGTAATACGGCTTCTCCCGGTTTGAATATTGATAACGCTACTCTCGGCAAAGTCATTGCCAGGGCTCTTTCCCGGGGAGGTGATTTTGCTGATATCTATCTCGAAAACCGTATCTCGAGGCAGATAACTATGGAAGAATCACAATTCAGGGGCGGCTTATATGGTATAAGCCAGGGAGCCGGTGTCAGAGTTATTTCAGGAAATAAGACCGGGTATGCTTATACTGATGAGATAACTGAAGCTAAACTTCTGAGAGCTGCCGAAGTGGCTTCTTACGTGGCTCAGAATGGCAGTCCTGCCACACCCGTGAATATTACTTCCGCGAGCCGGCCATCCTTTGTTACTGTTAAATTACCGCTTGGCGAAATTTCGGATGAGAAAAGAATAGAGATCATAAAAAGGGCCGACCAGGCAGCAAAAGATTATGATCCGCGGATCAAAATGGCAATGATTGAGTATAATGATGAAGTAAGGAGCCGCGTGATAGCTAACAGCGAGGGATTATATCTCAGGGATGAGCTTCCGCTTCTTTTCTTTATCGTTCAGGTGATGAGTGATAACGGATCAGCCCGTCATATGGCACGTGAAAGATTAAGTCTTCATTCCGGTTTTGAGATGTTTGATACGGTCACTCCGGAAACTGTAGCCCGGAATGCAGCAAGGGAAGCTGTTGCAATGCTCGATGCAGAAGATGCACCTGCCGGAATGATGGATGTTGTAATGCAGAATGGCTGGGGAGGAGTCCTTGTCCATGAAGCCGTAGGCCATCCTCTCGAAGCCGATAATATTGCAAAAGAGGTCGGGGCATTTACAGGAAAGCTGGGACTGAAGGTTGCAAATGAATGCTTTACAATGGTTGACGATGGTACCCTGCCAAATTTCAGGGGAACTATCAATTTTGATGATGAGGGAACAGAAGCAAAACGGAACGTATTAATTGAGAATGGAGTTCTGAAGGGATTCATGACCGACATTCTCAGTGCCCGGCAACTTTCAATGGAAAGGACCGGTAACGGAAGAAGAGAATCATTCAGGTACATCCCGATACCACGTATGACAAATACCTTCATTGAGAACGGGAAAGATAATCCGGAAGATATCCTTGCATCCACAAAGAAAGGTATCTATGTCCAGAGCCTCAGCGGGGGTAGTGTTAATCCTGTAACCGGGGTCTTCAACTTTACATGCAGGGAAGCTTACCTTATCGAGAACGGTAAAAAGACCAGACCTGTTAAAGGAGCTACACTTATAGGATCCTGCATGGATGTTATTTCAAATATTGATGCTGTGGGGAACGACCTTGCATTCGGTCCCGGGATATGCGGAAAAGGCCAGTCTGCTGAAGTTACAGCAGGCCAGCCGACAGTGAGGATCAGAGGAATTAATGTTGGTGGCAGCAGAGCTTAAACAATCAACAAGGGAAAAAATGAACAATTTGGATTTATCCGGAAAACTGGTAAAGAAATGTATCAGTATTGGTGCATCGGCAGCCGAAGTATTTCTTGAATCAAACAGGAACCTGTCTGTGAATGTGCTGAAGTCGGAAATTGAAACCATCGAGGAAGCCTCTTCGCAGGGAGTAGGTTTCAGGGTGTTTGTTGACGGAAAGATGGGATTCAGCCATTGTAACGATCTTAGCGACAAATCGCTGGAGGATACAATAGCAAAGGCCATTGCATTTGCAAAGCTTTCTTCACCCGATGAGAATAATGTTCTTACCGATGATAAAGGATTTACACAGGTGGCAGATCTTTATGATCCCGGAATTGTCTCAGAGCCGATGGATAAAAAGATAAAAATGGCTCTGGAACTTGAAAAACTTGCCCTGAAGGAGCCGGGAATAACAAAAAGCTCGGGTGCAGGTTACGGGGAAAGCGAATCAGAGATCTTTATAGCTAATTCAAACGGATTACTGAAGAGTTTCAAGGCCTCAGCCTGTTTCGCAGGAGTATCTGTCGTTGCTGAAAAGGGTGACCAGAAAAATACAGGGGGAGAGTATTGTTCCAGAGTTTATTTTTCTGATCTTCCGCCTCTTGACAAGATAGCGGCCACAGCATCAAAGAGGGCTCTGGAACTGCTGGACCCGGTTATGATAAAAACCCAGAAAGCTGCGGTTATAATTGACCCGGATGTTTCCCGCTTCCTGGGAGGCATACTTTCAGCAGTTAACGGTGAACGCGTCCTCCAGGGTGCAAGTTTTCTGAAAGACCAGATGAATAAACAGTTTGCTTCACCTCTTCTTACAATTACTGATGACGGTACTATCCCCAGGAGCACGGGAAGTTCACCCTTCGACGGGGAAGGTGTGCCTACAATGAAAAATATTATTGTTGATAAAGGCGTCCTGCGGAGCTTTATTTATAATACAAGAGCAGCCAGGCGTGCCGGAGTGAAGAGTACAGGGAATGCATCCAGAAACGGCTTCAGCTCACTTCCGGGAATAGGAACCCATAAGGTATACCTGGCCGGGGGAAACCAATCACGGGACGAAATTATTGCTGCCACTGCAAGAGGGTTGCTCGTACTTGAACTGACAGGTTATGGAATCGACCCTGTGACCGGTAATTTCAGCGGCGGGGCAAGCGGACTATGGATTGAAAAAGGCGAGATATTACACCCTGTAAAAGGAGTTACAATCGCCGGAAAAGCGTTTGATATCCTCAATGCAATTGATATGATGGGGAATGATATCGACATGAACCAGGGTTTTGCAGCTCCGACATTCAGGATAGCAGAGATGCAGATAGGAGGTAAATGATTAATATAATGGTAATTAAACTCTGTTTGGAATCAGAATAAAATATTATACTTTTGAAATTTCAAAATAAAAAAAATGGTAACAAATAAAAAGCAGAAAAACATGGCAATTCAGAAGACAAAGGGGATTATCGCTATCCTTACCGGGGGTGGTGATGTGCCGGGATTAAATCCCGCGATCAGGGCGGTTACTATTCGTGCCAACCGCGAAGGGTACAAGGTAATAGGATTACGCAGGGGATGGGCAGGCATTACTGAGCTGATAAGAGATACAAAAGCTGACAACAGTAACAACTACCAGATACTTACTGATGACATAGTCAATAAAGCAGGAAGGACAGGAGGTACATTTTTACATACTTCAAGGACACGACCAAGCCACATGTCGAAATCGAGCGTACCCGATCATCTTAAAGATACTTACAACCAGGAGATCAATGACCTTACTCCCGAGGTGATCAGGAACCTTGAATGGCTTAACGTCGATTATCTGATACCTATCGGAGGAGATGATACCCTGAGCTATGGTGTTCATCTGTTCAAAAAAGGTGTTAATGTTGTTGCAATACCCAAGACAATGGACAACGATGTTCCCGGTACGGATTATTGCATCGGATTCAGCACTTGTGTCACCAGGACAATACAGATGACGAACAGCCTCAGGACATCGGCAGGTTCGCATGAAAGACTCCTCGTCCTTGAAGTGTTCGGCAGGTATGCAGGTTTTACCGCAATGCTTCCGACTATGGCCGGAGCTGCAAACAGATGCGTTATCCCTGAGTATAAGTTCGACATAGAATCACTTACAAAACTCCTAGTCGATGACAGGAATGCAAATCCGAGTAAATATTCAGTGGTCCTTGTTTCTGAGGGCGCCATGTTTGAGGGTGGTGAAATGATATTCGCCGACAGCGAGAAAGACGCTTATGGCCATGCCAAACTTGGAGGGATCGGCGACCTCGTTTCGGCAAGACTTAAAGACCTCTCTGCTAAATTCAACCACGGCAAAACAATAAATATTATTAACCAGAAACTCGGCTATATGGTCAGAGGCGGAGATCCTGATTTTCTTGATTCAATCGTTCCGATGGCTTATGGTAACCTGGCGCTTGACCTTATTCTCAAGGGCGTTCACGGCAGAATTGTGGTTCTGAAGAATGGACGCTACGATAATGTACCGATCGATGTTGTTACCTCATCCAAGAAAATCGTAAAAGTATCCGAATATTATAATACAGAAAGGCTGAGACCTTATTACCATACGTTCGAAATGAAACCATTCCTCCTCATGGCTTCGGATAATTAATTGTATTTACGGATTATTTTACACGATGATATATCGTTGTTGAGACGGCCAAATTGGGCGTCCTTACGATACGATGATAGAGACGCCCAAATTGGGCGTCTCAACTATATGGAAGAGGGCATTGTCATAAAATCTACAGGCAGCCGGTACAGGGTTCTTTGCACGGATGGGAATGTTGTCGATTGTATCATCAAAGGAAAATTCAGGGTAAAGGAACTGAAAAATACTAATCCCATCGCTGTCGGAGACAGGGTCCGCTTTGAATTTGAGCAAAGTAAAAGTTCAGGTATAATAACCGAACTACTTGACCGTAAAAATTATATACTGCGGAAGTCATCAAACCTTTCAAAACAATCCCAGATACTTGCTGCAAACGTTGACCATGTTTTCCTGATGATTACAATTTCATATCCTGAAACGCCGGTGGAGTTTATCGACCGTTTCCTGATCACCGCTGAAGCATACAGGATCCCTGCAGGTATCATTATAAATAAAACGGATCTTTATGATGAAGAAGAAAAATCAAGGATGGATCACCTGGTGTCGGTTTATGAAAAGATCGGATATAGATGTTTCACAATATCACTAAAAAACAAGGATGGTCTTGAATCATTGATTGCCCTGATGAAAGATAAGATCAGCCTGATAGCTGGTAATTCAGGTGTGGGAAAGACAACTCTGCTTAATTCATTGAATCCGGCTCTTAACCTGAAAACGGAGGAGATCTCGGATTATCACAAACAGGGTAAACACATTACCACCTTCCCCGAAATGCACCACATGCCTTTCGGAGCTTACCTGATCGATTCTCCGGGAATCAGGGGATTCGGGGTTGTTGATATGGACAGAAATGAGATTTATCACTTCTTCCCCGAGATTTTCCGGATCTCTCAGGATTGCAGATTCTATAACTGCCTTCATATCGATGAACCGGGCTGTTCGGTGAGAAATGCCGTTGAAAAAGGTAAGATTGATCCCCTGAGGTACAGAAGCTATCTCAATATCCTTGAGGATGATAATCGTAAATACCGATAAAAAATCGATGTATTTAGCAAATTAAGATTATCTTTATAACCTCTGAAAGTCAAACTTCTGTCCTGATGAAAAAAATCCTGATTATTATCTATTCGGCTTTTATTGTCATTGTACTGGTTAATATTATCTATTATAAAAGCCTGTATAATAAACAGATTGAGTATATAACGACACATCTCGATCACCAGGTCCAGCTTACGGGGATAGCTGTTGATGATGTTAATAATACATTTACTTCCGACCTTAGCGAAATAGGCTATCTCGAGGATCTCGGATCATTCTTCACGGATCAGGGTTACCGGACAGGAGCAGTTGAGAAGATGAGATTATTCTATTCAAAATATCAGGATTTTATTACAGGAATAAAGATTTATGATGATGCGAAGAATGAATTCACCCTGAAGATTGAAGATGGGGAATGGCTTGAACAACAGTTTGTTCTTCATTCAATGAATACTATTTTCACCAGGGATTCTCTCGTGAAAGGAAACAGGAATTTCGAATATTACCTGCCGGTAATAAAAAACAATAAAATCTCGGGAAATATTGTCGTTACAGTCGATTATGACAAATATTTCGATGCGCTTTTCTCAGTTTATAACCTGAAAGATTACCAGTGGCAATGGGTACTTAACAGCTCGGGGGATGTTGTCTATTCAAACTCCGGAGAACAGGTCATGTATGGCGAAAAAGAAAAGATTACAACTGCTCTTGAAAGCGGGTCGGTGGGTAACATAATCCATAATGCTGTCTTTGGTGGAAAAGACAGGCAGCTGGTTTCATCATATTATCCGACACAGCTTCTTCAGAGGGACCTGGCCATTATCTTTTCATCCCCGACAACATGGTTCCAGAATTATATAATAAGAAATTCTTTCCTGATAGTTATTGCTACTCTTCTTCTTATACAGACGATAATATTTATCCTGTTACGTCATCTGAAAAAACGGGAAAATGAAAACAAAAAGCTCCGGGAGTCGGAGGGGACTTTGAACACGCTTATAGACAGGCTGCCTGCAGGGGTGATAGTATATGATAAAAACAGGGAGATTCTTTTAGCCAATAGCATGATTACGAAACAATTATCCCTCACATCCGCCTCCGGTATGAAGGGTACGGAATACCCTGAACCTTCCCTGTCTGTTATAAATGAATATTTTGCAAAAAATCCCGGCGGAGTATTAAATCCGGCTCAGTTTGCTATTTTTAAACAGGAAAGCGGCGACAGGATATTTCTCAGAAATACTATCCCGGTTGTTTTTTTTGGAAAAGAAGGTTTTGCTGATATCCTTGTGGATATTACTGAGGTGGAAGATGCCAGGAACCATGAAGCAAAAGCCAACAGGGCAAAATCGGAATTCCTTGCAAGGCTTAGCTATGAAGTCCGAACCCCTCTTACAGGTATCATAGGGATGACAGACATAATTGGCAGGAAAAAGCCGGAGGAAATAAGTCAGATCGTGAGTATTTTACGTAAATCATCTGAGGACTTGTTGAATCTCAGGGATGATATTCTTGATTTTTCAAAGATCGAAACAGGGAACCTTGTACTCAAAGAGATCCCGTTCAACCTCAGGGATGAACTGGATTATTGTACTGACAGGGCGAGGACACTTTTATCGGGGAAAAACATACAATTCCTGACTAATGTAGACGAAAATGTTCCTGTAAGCATAATTTCAGATCCCTACAGACTGCGGCAGATAATGACAAATCTTATTGACAATTCCATAAAGAACACAAGTTCAGGGAAGATAAGTTTGAGCTGCAGCCTTTTAGGTAATGATAACGGGTATGTTAAACTTGCTTTTGATCTCAGTGATGCCGGTAAAATATCTGACACCGGGATCCTGAAGAAGATCTTCAGTGAAACAGTCAATATTGAATCAAAAGTGCTTACAAGCGATGATGAATCAGTATTCGGACCCGTTATGGCCGCTCAGCTTATCAGGTTGATGGGAGGGAAAATTACTGTTGAAAGTCCTACGGATCCTGATGGAAAAACAGGTACAAATATAAGATTTACCCTTGGGGTATATTCATTTGACAGAAAGCAGAAAGCTCTTGAAATTGATTCTATAAGATCCTTTAATGAGATAAAAACACTTGTCATTACTGATCCTCAGGCTGATGATGACAGGGTTCTCAGTTTGCTTCATCAGTTGCGGCTGAATATTTCCGTGACAAATTTTCAGAAGTCTACACCAAACCAGATTAAAGCCAGCCTGAATTCAGCCGAAGACAGATATAAAATGGTTGTCATCCTTAATGATTATAAATTCAATGGTTTTGATGTCGCTCAGTCACTTAAGGATAACAATCTGTCAGACAAACTGATAATAATTCTGATCAGTACGGAAGATTCAAGAGGAAATTATCTTAAATCTGTAATTCTGGATATTGATCACTATCTTGTTATGCCACCCGATTCAATAACTCTGGCAAAAGCGATCGCTGAATGCTTTACATCCATAGACTACCAGGGCAGGGACGGAGACGGTGACACAACAAAAAAAGAATTGCATACCCTGATAATTGAAGATAATAAAATGAATCTGAAAGTTCTTTCAATGCTTCTTGAGATGCTGGGGTGTTCATATGATATTGCTGAAAATGGAGAAGATGGATGTGCTAAAGCAGGAAATAACAAATATGATATTATTTTTATGGATCTTATCCTGCCTGGAATTGACGGGTATGAATCTGCCAGGAGGATCCTTGAAGAGAATCCGGAAGCATTTATTATCGCAATAACTGCCGATAATATGCCTGCTTCAAGGAGTAAGGCAGAATTATCGGGAATTAAGGAATTCATTTCAAAACCGGTCAGGATCGATGATCTGAAAAAAATTCTTGCAAAATATTTCAGTGAATAAAACAGATATATGCCGGTTTCTTGAATTGTCGGAAAAATATCCGGTGATCGATGTAAGATCACCCTCAGAATATCTGTCGGGGCATATTCCCGGGTCGATAAATATTCCGTTATTTGACGATAAAGAAAGGAAGGCTGTAGGAATCAAATTTAAGAATGCCGGACGGGTAAAAGCCATCCTGAAAGGCCTGGAACTTGCGGGGCCTTTCATGCATAATAAGCTTTCCGAAGCGATAAAAGCAGCTACAGACGGCAGGCTGCTTGTCCATTGCTGGAGGGGAGGAATGAGATCAGAAGCCATGGCCTGGCTGTTCTCTCTTGCAGATATTCAAACTGAGGTACTTGAAGGCGGCTATAAGTCTTACCGTAATCATATCCTTTCATCCCTTTCTGAAAAACGTAAAATGATTATCGTGGGCGGAATGACCGGCAGTGGCAAAACTCATATCTTAAATTATTTAAAAAGTCATAATCATCAGGTTATCGATCTTGAGGGAATAGCCTGTCATAAAGGTTCGGCATTCGGAGCGCTTGGACAGCCGCCCCAGCCAACATCAGAACATTTTGCTAACCTGTTGTTTGAGGAATGGAGCAGGTTGGATCATAATATTCCTGTATGGATTGAAGATGAAAGCCGGAATATCGGGAATGTATTTATTCCGGATAATTTCTACAATAATATGCTTGAGGCACCGGCTATTGTAATAATGATGGACATAAAGACAAGGCTTCCGAGGCTTACGGAAGAGTATACCGGTTATCCGCCGGGATTGATAAAGGAGTCAATCCTTAAGATCAGAAGGAGACTTGGTGGCGACAACACTGCTGATGCTTTGAGGGCTGTTGACGAAGGAAGACTTTCAGAAGCGGTGGAGATAACTCTGAAGTATTATGATAAGGCATATATGTACGGAATCAGCAAAAGAGCTTCAAAGAATATCGTCTATGTAGAGACTGATACAGATGATATACGGGTAAATTCAGGCAAAGTGATTGAAGCAGTTGCCAGGCTGGATCTTTAAGTATTAATTGTTCATTTTATTCTGATCTCAGATTCATCTACCCATTTATAAACTTTGTCTGAACGCCGCAGGAAATCATTAATCTTCACTGAACAGAATTCACCTTTTAATGCCTTATCTGTTTTGTTGAGATCGACGCGGATCTCTTCAACATTATATTCCACAACACCTGTTGTAGGTCCCGTAATTAAAAGTGAATCACCGGTATTAAGATCGCCATTCTCAAGTTTAATTTCTGCAACTGATTGTTTAGTAAAATAGTTGGTTATCCTGCCAAGGTAAACTTTTCTTTTTGTGGCAGCAGATCCATACCGGGTATTCCAGTCGCCAAGTCTTTGTCCAAGATAATACCCGTCCCAGAAGCCTCTGTTGAATACTGCAGACAACCTTGTTTTCCACTCAGTTATCTTTTCCTGTGAATAGGAACCATCAGCAACTGACCTTAATGCTTCATCATAACAGCTGGCAACTGTTTTTACATATTCGGGTGAACGGGCGCGACCTTCTATTTTCATAACCCTTACTCCGGCATCTATCATCTTATCAATAAATCCGATAGTGCAAAGATCTTTTGGCGACATTATGAATTCATTATCTATTTCAAGTTCGTAACCCGATTCTTTTTCGGTCACAATATAGGATTTACGGCATGTCTGATAACAGGTCCCGCGGTTTGCGGATTTATTGTTTTCATGAAGGCTCAGGTAGCATTTCCCCGAGACAGCCATGCACAGGGCCCCGTGAACAAACATTTCTATCTTCATCAGTTCACCACCGGGACCTCTGATTTCTTCTTCCCCGATTTGCTCAGAGATTCTTTTTACCTGATCAAGGTTAAGTTCCCTGGCGAGGACAGCAACATCGCCATAGCGGGAATAGAACCTCAATGCATCGGTATTGGAGATATTAAGTTGTGTTGAAAGATGCACTTCAATTCCCTGCCTGAAAGCATAATCAATAGCTGAAATGTCGGAAGCAATAATCGCACTGATTCCACTTTCCTTTGCAGTATCAATTATCTTTTGCATCTGTTCCTTCTCATTGTCATAGATCACAACATTTACCGTGAGATAACTTTTCAGGCCGTTATCCCTGCAGACAGTTGCAATTTTTTTCAGGTCCTCCGTCGGGAAATTTATTGATGAAGCTGACCTCATGTTCAGCTGACCGGCGCCGAAATAGACTGAATCGGCTCCTCCCTGTATCGCCGCCATCAATGATTCCCAGGATCCTGCAGGAGCTGTTATTTCTATATCTTTTCTTTCCATTACACTGTTTAAAACCGGTTACGGGATGATTACAACACTATAATTATGAATGCCGGATTCATTTGTTTAATACGATCCTGATAGATGATCCAATTCCAGGTTCAGAATGCCTGACATAGATCTTCCCCTTATGGAACTCCTCCACGATCCTTTTTGTGAGTGAAAGGCCCACACCCCATCCTCTTTGCTTGGTGGTATATCCCGGACTGAAGATTTTTTTGAAAGCGCTCTTCGGGATCCCTTTCCCGGTATCTGAAATATCAACATGAATATTATTTTCCGTCTCAGAAATCCGGTAAGTAATTATTCCGCTGCCTTCCATTGCATCGATAGCATTTTTTGAGATATTTTCGATTGCCCATTCAAACAATGCGGCATTCAGAGGTATATTTACATCGCGCTCCGGATCAGAATCGAATATAAAACTGACCTTTGAAGAAGTTCGTGTTTTCAGGTATGTGATTGTTCCTGTGATTATTGAAACAAGATTTTCATCCCTCAGGGCAACCCTGGAACCGATCCTCGAGAATCTTTCAGTGATTTTCTCAAGTCTTGCAACATCAAGCGCTATCTCCCTCGACATCGACATTTCAGGATAATCCTGCTGAAGGATCTCCACCCAGCCGGCAAGTGACGATACCGGTGTGCCAAGCTGGTGTGCAGTTTCTTTGGACATGCTTACCCATACCTGATTATTTTCGGCTTTTCTCGAAGAGCTGAACGCCAGAAACGCAACCAGGATAAACAATACAATTATTCCGGTCTGGATATAAGGATAATAATTCAGCCTTGTAAGGATAGTACTGTCTTTATAGTAGATCTGGTTTTTATGTCCCTTCCCCAGATCAATAATTATGGGATTGTTCTTCCTTTTGATTTTCTGGAGCTGGGAGATCAGATATTGGGGGTCCCGCATCTTCCTTGCATCAAAATTACCTGAACTGATTATACTGTCTGCTTCATCAGTAAGTATGACGGGAATTGTTATATTATTTTCAATTATTGAAGAAAGGAACTCAATATCCTGTCCGTTTTCAGCAATTGTAATGAGCCTTGTTGCCTCAGCCCACAGTTCAACTTTCTTCCGCTCTTCATTTTTAAGGATCTCAACCAGAAAGCGGGTATAGATAAGGGATCCCGATCCTGAAAGAATTGCAAACAGGAAAAGGAAGAGCATCCATGGGGTCTTATGACGGTAAGTGTTCAGTGTTTTATTTCTTTTTAAACAGGTTTCTTAAGGGATTGTCTTTTTTTTCAGCAGGCTGATCCTTAATTTCAGTTTTTACACTGTCCCTCTCCTCCCATGTTACCCTGAACTTACGGGTTCCTGAGGATGAAGGCTTTTGTGCTGCTGCAGTGTCATATTTATACCATCCGTATTCTTCATTCAGGATAGTCCGGAGAGACTGTTTTTCTTTTTTTATTTCATTTCTTACCTGTGTCCCTGCAGCTTTTACATCATATCCTACTTTTACATTATCACCATTATCCTCTATCCTGAGAAGCAGTGAAGTCCTTCCCAGGCCATCATCCTTAACGGCACCGAATTCAGTCGTATTGGGCCTTGGCTTCGGAATTTTTTTGCTGAGGATCTCCGAAAGAAGTATTTTAACATGATATTCATAGTCATTATCAAAACCATGCCTCCCGTTCACTGACAGATCCGCTGCCGATGATCTGACATCCATCTGTGGGATGAACAGGGCATTATTTCTTATGAAGAAATCATTAGCCAGCTCCTCAAAGCGGATATTTTCAAGCTCTGATATGTCGATAAATTCGGAAAGCTCCTTTACAGGTTCAAAATTAACAAGAGCCCCGTTTTTAAGTATATATTTACCTTCTGCAGTCAGAGCTTTTACAGACGGACGAAAATATTGATCCATAGGGATCAGGATTGTAAGTGAGCCGGATAGTATGCCTTCAAGATTCTCATCCTTAATAAAATCCTGCCCGAAATTGTTAAAAACTGAAAATGTCTTTTTTACATTTATGCTGTTAACGTTAAAATTTCCTTTAAGCATATATGATTTATCGGCATTCTGAGCCAGGAATCCGTCTCCTGAAATATTTCCATCAAGTGAATTTAATGATACTGGGTTAAAAGTCATCACCCTGGGCTTATAATTCATTTTTCCCCTTACATTTTCAGCATTGAGACTCTTGTATTTCAGTTTGCCAAGATCAAAACTCAGGTCAAGGATGACATCTGCGGGAAGAGAAAATGGCTTTTCCGTGGTGATATTCTTCTCATTTTCCTCCGGCAGGAAGGATCCGGCATCAATGCCGGCTGAGGTTATTGTGGCTGTTGCGGTCATAATAACAGGCTTGCCCGATAACCATTCAGTAAGACGGGAAAATGTGCCATTCAGTTTTATATCCTGCTCATTCAACAAGAAATGCAGATCTCTTGCCACGACGTTGTCTGAAACTGAAAGATTACCGGTCATATTTTCAATCCGGATTTTGTGATTTCTGAACACCGCACCGAAGGAATCAAAAACCATAAGGGCTTTTGTATCAAGGGCCAGAAAATCGGATATACTGTATTTTTCTTTACGCGGGATCAGTCCGGACATTCTCAGATCCAGTATTACTGATCCTTCCGGTGATAAAATTTCTTTGAGTCCGAAGAATTCTTTTACTTCTGATGGAATTACTTTTCCTTTCAGTTCAATATTTGTTTTGATTGACCTGAAATCCGTTACGGTCAGTGAACCTGAATACAGCGATGATCCGAGAGTACCCCTGAAATTGTTTATTTTCAATGAACTGGTTGATGGATCCGTTTTTGTACCGTTCGAGAATAATCCCATAAAGGAAACATCTTTCAGAGCAAGAGATGAGGATCCGTAGGTTGCCCTTCCATTATTTACTGTAAAACTGATTTCAATACCCGGATTTGTAGTTCTGGAGGCTTCCCCTTTTATTTTGCTTTCAATGTTCAGAATGCCAGTGGGGTCATAAGATCTCAATTTGTCAAGGACCTTTGGAGGAAGGTATTTTTTGATAACAGTTAAATTAATGTTATCACCTGTCAGTGTAAGATCCAGAAGGTTATTGGCAGATATGGATCCTTCTATACCGAATCGGTTTTTATCCAGTATAAGAGTACTCTTATCAAAGCGGATACCTTTTTCTGAACTGTTCAGATCCACGTCTATTTCGCTTCTGATACTGCTCCTGATGTTGAAGTTGTAAAGCGAAAAAAGGTCGATTGTAAGGTTTCCCCTGCCTGTAAAATCAATGTTGTCACCGGATATTTTGCTTTTAAGTCGTCCGTTATCCATCATTCCGGATATGATTAGTTCGGTCGCCAGGTTATTGTAAAGTGCTTTAACATCTGTAACGTTAATACTTTCAAGGTTGATTATCAAATCATTATCCGATGATGGTGTATTGACCGACCTGATATCATAATTAACCCCGCCTGAAGTGTCGGTCAGTATCCTGAGAGACCCGTTCCTTACGCTGATTCTGCCTATATTATAGTGGCCCCTGATTATATCCATTAGTCTGAATTCCATCATGACCGATCTTGCTGCCAGCAGTGTGTCGGTATCCATTTTTCCGAATGACGATCTGTCAAATCCGGGGGATGAATGAACGAGTACATTTTTCAGGTCGAGTGTGGCTCTGGGGAATCTCCTGAGGAAAGAAAGCCTGACTGATCCTGTTTCGAATTTTGTTGAGATATCGTTGCTTAACGATTTGAGTACAATACCTGCCACTTTATCCTGCACAAGAATGGCAAGAATTATCAATACTGCTGCAATTCCTGCGACAACAACAGCAACGGGTTTTAGTATTTCAGACAATAACTTCATTCACTCACCGGGAAAAAGATTTGTAGCCGGATAACGGTGGACAAAGTTAATTTATTTGGATTAATCCGGATATAATTACCTTTTAAGCAGCCATGAGAGGTCGTCCTTATCTCCGGCTTCCACAGGAGTGCTCCCTTTTTTGAAGATCCTGGCATTTCTGGGGCCGATCAGCTTTACGGATCTGTGACTGACCGTCAGCATTGTTCCTTCACGTAGTCCGACAACATTAATATCGGGGTTCACTTCTATGAATTCAATAATCCGTTGTTCGCGGGTTTCGCCTGCATGTCCTTCCGGGTTGGAATCAAGGTAATGCGGATTTATCTGAAAAGGGATAAGCCCGAAAGCACTGAAAGAATCAGGCTGGATAACGGGCATGTCGTTGGTGGTCATAATTGTGGGACAGGCTACATTGGATCCTGCACTCCAGCCTATGTAAGGAGTTCCTCCTATCACCTTCTCCTTTACAGGTCCTGTCAGCTTCTTATCCCTGATCTCTTTCAGGAGCTTCCATGTATTTCCCCCTCCTACGGCAATAGCTTCAGCTTCCCTGACAGCTTTTACAGGATCTTTTGCATGATGTATGGATATTATACTGTGCCCTATTTCACGGAACCTTTCAGATACTTTTTCTTCGTACTGATCATAAGAAAATGTAACCGCTGCATAAGGGATAAATAAAACCTTAACGGGTTTCGGGCCGAGAAACTCACGGATATTATGCTTGGGATAATCGAGGTATGGTTCTCCGGGATTTGTGGAATTGCTTATTAATAAGAGATACATTACACTTCATGTTTTTTGTTGCATAAAGGTAATATATCTCTCAAGAAATCAAACATTAATCAATAGTAAAAGCAAGGCCTATTTCGAATGGGAACAGATCAACACTTCCAGGCCCTTTGCCTGTCTGGAAAAGCGGGGTGATGTAGTAGGTCCCGTAAACCTGGAGGTTTTCATATCCGATGCGGGCTGTTACACCATATCTGAGCATGTTCAGGCTGAAATCATCTTCAGATCTCACTTTATCACCTTCATCAAAAACCATTTTTGAATATGAGTAAAGCTTGACAGCGCCTATCGGACCTGCTGCAATGTTGAGATGATTATGATCGGCAGGGATCTGGAATTCCAGCAGGACAGGAAGTGTGAGGTATAATGTTGAGAATTTTGACTTTTTAAGCAGTGCTCCGGGATCATATTTTTCAATTATACCGGATTCATTCTTAATTATATTATTATTCCCGTCGAACCTGTAATTATTCCAGTTAAGGCCAAGGCCGGTCACAAAGCCAATTCGCCTTGCCAGTCCGAGGCTGGTTTGTGCGACATTGAAATTGAGATTATGTGATTTGCCTGAATGTAGCGACATGTAATCAATGTTTTCGGGTAATGTTAAGCTGTAGTCAGAGACTGCGTAATTATTGAATCCCAATTCAAAACCTGCCCAGTGCCCCCGGAACCGGCTTCTTCTTTCAGCTCTTTCATCTTCAGGATCCTGCCAGTTATGATTACTATATTCATCAGCTTCATCAATAAAAGTATTCTTATCATACTTTTCCACACTTATTCTGGGTTTTCCTTCTTCAAGCGATTCAAGGATAATGAGTTTTCTGTTACCCACTTTAACCTGAAGTGCATCATCGTCATCTTCAATTATAATGCGGTCTTTCCCGACCACAACTTTCATGATTTCACTTGTGTCTGAAACCGTACGGTCTGTTCTGACCGTATCCCTGGCTGCAGAGGTTTTCTGTCCGAATCCCTGACCCAGAAATAACATAAGTAATAATACAGTTCCAAATTTCCTGATGTGTAAATTTTTCGTTTTCATGGCAGTAGTAATTAGTTTCTGAGAATGAGACGCAGTACGGGTATTAAAAGTTACTGCGAAGCTTCATCCTTTTTTACCGGGGCATTGATCTTGAGCAGACCTGAGCTGAAATAAAGGGATTTCATTTCTCCCTGTTCATCACTTACCTTTACCAGAGCCATCTGAAGCCCGAAAAGCCTGCTTAATCCGTTAATACCAGCTGAAGCAATTTCATAAGGCTTTACAGGAGCGTCGCTGCCGGTATCTTCCCTGAGAATTTTTTCCCGGATCACTCTTGCGAGGAATTTGCTGAACCCGTTCCTGTCGTCATAAGCAGGTTCATGGTATTCTATTTTTGATGCAACAAGTTGAAAAACGGCAGGTTTTTCAGTAATATCTATCGTTAAGCCCGGGAAATCAATAATTGCAGAGATTGCCGGTTCTCTGAAAATAACAGGAAGTATCACGGAAGAATCGGTATAGGATAATCCGGCTGAAACAGGATTATCAGGTAATGAAGTTTTAATTTTCACCGCTGAAGCTGAAATATTTGTTTTTTCTGACAGTGCCGGGGTAATAATTTCTTCTTCAGGCGCGGTGAGTATTCTGGAATAAAGAATGACCGGTTCGCTCTGCGGTACCTTATTTATTGCTATTTCATCGTTCTTCAGGGAAACAATTTTCGGGACGAAGACAAAACTGAGTGCGATAATTGCGATTAAAGCAGCAATTCTTACTATGGGCAATGCAAGGTACAGGACTTTTTCGAATGTGCTTTTCTTCTTAAGCCTGTCTTTATACTGGTACCGGGATGCAGGTGGAACAAGCTTTATTTTGCTGACTGATTCAAAAATCTTCTTTGATTCAGGATTATTGTTTATACATATATTGAGGTCTTCAATCTGTTCGGAAGATAAATCGTGTTCAAGATATGCCACCGACAGATATTCAACCTGTGCCGGATGAAGATCTTCCGGGCTCTTTTTAAGTGATCGTTTTGGTTCAAAGGACCTGTTGTCAGGTGTCAGTATTGTAAGTGACAGCGATTCGGCTTCATCTCTGAGATCAGGATTCTGTTCAAGGAATCTGATTAAAAGTTCTTTCTGTTCCCCTGACAGATTTCCGGCGAGCCAGTCGGTGATCCATATTTCATAATTTGACCTGTCGGGCTTCATTGTTAAAGAACAGTTTCAATTTTACCTATATGATTCCTGAGGGCAAGCCTCCCCCTGTAAATATTTATCTTAACCTGGGCTTCACTCATTCCGGTTATCTCACCGATCTCCTGGTAGCTGTAACCTTCATAATCGCGTAATAAAATAACTGATCTCTGATGTTCCGGCAATCTTTCAAGAGCAGCGTGAAGTATTTCATTAAGATCGCTGTACTGGGATTCGTAAACGAGATCCCGGGTATGTGATTCTTCAATTATTGTCATCCTTTTTTCTTTTCTTATCATATCGATCATTCCATGATATGCAGTCGAAAAAAGCCATGATTTTACAACTTTAAAATCGAGCTCCGAAACATTCCTCCATAATTTCTCGAAAGTATCCTGAACAATATCATTTGCACGCTCCTCATCCTTTATATCCGCCAGAATAAAGCGGAAAACAGAATCGGCATACTCCTCCACAGATCTGTTATATTCCTTTACAGTCATAAACCTGATTACTACCTAAAGACGAACGAATGTCCCGATAGTTACATTGTATCAAAAGAAATATTACAGGAATTGAATGCAACGACCTTTATGCATCAATAAAGATAACAGGTCAATGACCCGTATATCACTGAATGTTCAATGAAAATATAAACAGATTATTTTTTGGGCTGATATACCCTCACCCAGTCAATTTCCATTGAGGTCATGCTGTTTACTGGTTTGTCAAGCCCTCCTGAAAAAATAATATACATTGGTTCACGGGGAACATCTGTTGTACATTTAAAGACAACAGTATCATTTATTTTCCAGACCAGCTTATCGGGAGTCCATTCAAGTGTATAAATATAAAAATCACTTGCATACCTGGATCCGGCAGTAGTTTTAAATCTCCTGTCAACACCGGGAAAGAAATCGAATGCCACTTTGCCGTCTGATGTCCTGCATACATCTATGTGGGGAGTGATCTTATCGGCCAGCATCCAGAATGCACACTTGGTTGAAGGATTTCCCAGCCTTACCTTGGCAGAGAATATTCCATACTGCTGACGGAAACTTTTTCCGGTATTCACTATGCCGGATGTGAAGCTGAACTCTTTCGGCCTGAAACCATCCGTCGGAGTCCAGACCTTACTCATGTACTTCTGGGGTTTTGTAATTATCTTAAGGAGACTGTTCCGGACCTCGAAATTCTCTTTTTCAGTAAAAGCCTGAAGGTCCGGTTCCACTGAATACCTGTCGTGAAGAAGCTTATCACCATAATAATAATTTGTGAGCCATTTGGAAGTATCCAGCCTGTCGCCATTGAACTCATCACAGAAGGTGAGCTCCCTGTTCTTAAGTAAATCGAATTTATTTGAATCCTTAACCTTAAAATACCAGGTTATATCATCGTGTTTTTTCAGATTTTCAAACTCCTGAATGGTTTTGAACATCTCGGTCTTTTCAAATCTCTTTTTATCAAGGAAATAATTCTTTTTCTCTTTAAATCCGGCAGTTGCTACAAAATCCTTTAGCTCATTATACCTCGCTAACCTGTGTGATCCGTCAGTATTCAGGAAATTGGCATATTCCTTTGAATTTTTAAACTTGTAATACTCTTTTATTTCAAGGCTGTCCTTAATGCGTTTATATTCCAGGAACTTCTTATATTCCTCACTGTCTTTGAAAGTAATAGGCTTCATATTCTTCTTTGCCAGGAATGCCGGACTGTTCACAAAAGCCTTCAGCTCTTCATACCGTTCGACAGCTTTTGATTTTACAGCCTGACCTTTTGCTGCCTCTTTGAGATACCTTTTTATCTCCGGGTCTTTCTTAAGATTCTTAAATTCAAGGAAAGTCCTGTATTCATCCGTATCCTTGAATGTTACAGGTTTCATTTTTTCTTTCTGCTTATACTCAAATGAATTTATATATTCCTGGAGGGATTCAAAGTCCTTGACCTTTGCAGATCCGTCCATATCCCTGAATCTTTTTAGAGTACTACCCGAAATTGTTTTAAAGTAAAGGACAATATCCTTTGCTTTCTGCAGGGAAAAAAATTCATTTTCTCTTGCATATTCTTCGGAATTCTTGTACTGAAGTGATTCAATTTCCTTTTTTTTATGTTGAAAATCAGAGGAATTGATAAGATCATTCAGTTTAGTGTATTTTGCCAGAAGTTCAGAACCTGTAAAAGCTTTAAGTTTTTCAAATTCGTCTGTAAGAGCCTTTTCAGCTTGTTCTAATTTTGCAGTAGAGGGAATCAATCCTAATAAAAGCTTAAGACTTGCCATTGGTTAATTGTTTTAGATACAGCGTATAAAGATAAAAATCTTTTCTTAATTATTATGAAACAGTTTTCAATTACAGATTTCTGGTTTAACGGAAATTACATAACGATTGTTGCAGGAGTGATGATAATCATTCCTCCCGGTCGTATAAGTGATTCTTTTATCCGGCCGGGATAAAGAAAAAATGATTTTCTTAAAAAATCCTGAAAAAAACTTGTTAATAAAAAAAATCTGTTTTAACTTTGACTGACCGTTCAATCAAAAAACTATGTCACCCAGAACGCGGGAGAAATTTCAGGAAATGAGGGAAGAAAAAAAAGCCCTTATAATGGATGTTGCTCTTTATCATTTTGCCAGAGAAGGATATTTCAGTACCACAATAAGACATATCGCCCGTCATGCTGGAATATCAAAAGGTTTGATGTATAACTATTTTGAAAGCAAGGATGCTCTGCTGACGGCTATAATTCACAAATCGGTAAATGAAATTTTTCATTCTTTTGATATAAACAGGGATGGGTGGCTTTCAGAAGATGAATTCGAATTTTTTACCCGGAAGATAAGTGAGATATTAAAAGAAAAACGTTCATTCTGGAGGCTGTTAATGCAGCTAATGATGCAAAATGATGTAAGGGAGCGGTTCCTGAAGTCGTTTGAGGTACAGGATTCATTATCTCACCCCGGACATGAACCGGGCGACAATCAGTATCCGGCACTTATGATGAAAATGATAAAGGATTATTTCAATAATAAAAAGAAAACAGGCGGAGAGAATTATGATCCTGACTCTGAATTCGATATGTTCATCCTGGCAATGAAAGGATTTGCTGTCACCAGGATATATTCGGATGATATTGACGAAGAGAACAATGAAAAGTTATTAAACAGGATTATCGGACTATTTAAATAACTGATTATGAAACAATATTTTATATATCTGATTCTGGCGACGGGAGTTTCCTTTAATCATCTATCTGCCCAGGATCTCAGCGCCACTGAAATAGTAAAAAAGGCTGATGAAAAATTCAACGGGGAGAAAAGCAGTTACAGCCTTATGTCTATGACTATAATCAGGCCCGGATGGCAGAGGACGATTGAATTTAAAAGCTGGACTTCCGGAAGAGATTTCGCTCTTTCACTGATCACTGCACCTGCCAGGGAAGCAGGACAGTCTTTTCTGAAAAGAGGTTCGGAAATGTGGAGCTGGAATCCCTCAATAAACAGGCTCATTAAACTGCCTCCTTCAATGATGTCTCAGGGATGGATGGGATCAGATTATACAAATGATGATATCCTAAAGGAGTCATCGGTCGTGAATGATTATATTCATGAAATGGCAGGTGAAGAAAATATTGACGGGCGGGTATGTTATAAGATCAGTATGACCGCAAAGGAAAATGCTTCGATTGTATGGGGAAAGCAAATCCGATGGATCGACAAAAAGGAATTCCTTATATTAAAAGTTGAGTTGTATGATGAAGATGGTTACCTTGTAAGAACAGAAACAGGCAGTGATATTAAGGTCATGGATGGACGGACAGTAACATCAAAAATTAAGCTTATACCCGAAGAGGAACCTCAGAACCTAACTCTTATTGAGATCCGTGAAATTAAATTCAATATACCTGTTGAGGAGAGTTACTTTTCCCAGCAAAACATGAAAAGAGTCCGCTGATAATAGTAATAAAAAAAACATGAAGGAGGAATTTAAAATAGCCTGGCGAAATTTATGGAGGAACAGACGCCGTACAATAATTACCGCGGCTTCTGTATTCTTCGCGGTTTTTTTTGCAGTCGTCATGAGATCATACCAGCTGGGCTCTTACGATCATATGATAAACAATTTTATCGAATCGTTTACCGGATATTTACAGGTACAACATGTAAATTATCAGGATAATCCTTTAATTGATAACTCCTTCGGCTATAATGACTCCATTGTTTCTGCAATTTCGAAAATCGACAGGGTTGTTTCCGTTACCCCGCATCTGGAATCTTTTACTCTTGCCTCCAGCGGAACGCAGACAAAAGGAGCAGCAGTCATTGCAATCGATCCGATAAAGGAGAGAGCCTTTTCGGATCCTGAAAGTAAACTGGTAAAATACAGGATCACTGATGAGGCTGTCATGCGCCTGCAGGATGCAGATGCATTACCGGATGAGATTATTGAAAAGTTGAAAAAGAATCTTGGAAGATCTTATTCATCGTCTGCCAGGTTTGAGCTTGAACTGGGACTTACTTCTGAAGACAATGAACTCTATATGCCGGATATCCTTAAATACTCTGAAGTATCAAATGAATTTCTGGCTGACGATGACGATGGTATTCTTGTGTCCGACAAGCTTGCCAGCTATCTTAAAGTTACGGTGGGAGATTCTGTAATTCTTATGGGGCAGGGGTATCATGGCATTTCTGCAACCGGGATATTCCCGGTACGGGGAATATTAAAAATGCCTTCACCTGAAATAGACAACAAATTGATTATTATGACAATACCTGCAGCACAAAAATTCTATGATGCTGAAGGTAAAATAACCTCGCTTGTTGTTAACCTCACAGATAAATCAAACCGGACAATAAAAACAGCAAAAGACAGGATTAATTCTCTACTGACCGATAAAAACACAATTACCAAAACCTGGTATGAACTGAATCCGATCCTTTATCAGCAGATCCAGGGCGACAGTCAATCAGGTATGGCCATGCTTGCAATACTTTATTTTATAATTTTCTTCGGCATATTCGGAACAGTCCTGATGATGGTTTCGGAGAGAAAAAAAGAATTCGGTATTCTTGTAGCGATCGGGATGCAGAAGAAGAAGCTTAAAAGAATAGTCTCGATAGAAATGTTGTTTCTCGGAGCAATTGGTCTTGTTTGCGGATTGCTGGCGGGCACACCCGTGATCCTATACTTCTACTATTACCCGATAGTATTGAAAGGGGATATGGCAAACATGATGGAGGACTTTGGATGGGATGCCGTTATGCCCACAGCCTGGTTTGGCCCGTACTTTTACTGGCAGGCCGGAATTGTGGCAATAATGGTAGTGCTGGCAACAATTTATCCTTTACGAAAAATAGGCAGGCTGAAAGAAATAGAGGCTCTTAAAAGCTAAAATTGAATACTATGATTTGGGGAATAGCATGGAAGAATGTATGGCGTAACAAAAAGAGAAGCCTGGTTGTAATAGTGGCAGTGACACTTGGTATTATTGCCGGAGTACTTCTTGTCGGTATTATGGAAGGCTGGGTAAATCAACGCCTTAACGACGCTATATTTAATGAAGTATCGCATATCCAGATTCATAATAACGAGTTCATCAAAAACGAGGAGATAGATCTTACTGTAATAAATCCTGATGAGATTACCAATAGCCTGGATTCCATGCAGGAGCTTTCCGGCTGGGTTAAAAGGACCCGTATGATTGCCATGGCAACTACCCCGTGGGCCAATACAGGAGTGATCATCTACGGTGTCGACCCTGAAAAAGAAAAACGGGTAACCGGGATCTATAAGAAAATTGTTCCGGCAGGAGGGAAGTATCTTGATGTTCAAAGCCCCGGCGACATCCTGATAAGTGACAAGACTGCCGAAATCCTGAAGCTGAAGCAATATATTGTTACAGGCAGTATTATCGAAAAGCTAAAGGGGGAAAAAGTCCCGTTAACTGTTCTTACAAAGCTTGAGAATCTTAAGGATGTGCGATTCAGATCGCCTAAAGATTTCCGGGAAGCTTTAAGAATAGAATTAAGCAGGAAGGAACTTGACAGGTTTGGTCTTCTTATTACTGACAATGCTCTTGATTACAGGATCAGGAGCAAAATACAGATAACAATTTCAGATAGAGAAGGAACCCCGATCCAGGGTATATTCAGAGTATGCGGTATATATAAAACAACCAACACGGGTTTTGACCAGGCCTCAGTGTTTGTAAATGCGTGGGAGCTGGCAAACCTGTACGGAGGTGGTGAAATCCTCACTCATGAAATTGCTGTTCTATTAAATGACATTAACGATGCCGGCACTGTAAGAGACAAACTAAGCCGGATTTATGGGGATAATTCCGTCAGAACATGGAAAGAGCTGGCTCCGGATGCAGCAATGATGAATGATTTTATGATTATGTATTATTTCATTTTCATTGGAATAATAATGCTGGCCCTCGCATTCGGTATTATCAATACAATGCTGATGGCAATTCTCGAAAGGACAAAAGAGCTTGGCATGCTGATGGCGATAGGGATGAATCGCAGGAGGATATTTTTAATGATTATGCTTGAAACTGTTTTTCTGACTGTTGTCGGCGCAGTGGCAGGTATATTTTTGGGTTGGGCAATTGTTGAAATTCTGGGAAAAACAGGAATTCATTTTACCGGCTGGGGTGAAGGATTTGAGGCTATCGGGTTTGCAGCAAAAGTATATCCCGTGGTAACTCCCGGATTTTTCATATTCACAACAATTATGGTTATAACCACAGCAATCATTTCCTCGCTCTGGCCGGCCCGAAAGGCGCTGAAATTAAATCCGGTTGAAGCACTAAGGACAGAATAAGATAAAATTTAAAATGGCAAACCATGAAGATTCTTGAATTAATACATGTGAATAAAATATATGATTCATCAGAGATAGAGGTTCACGCAGTGAATGATGTTACCCTTGATTTTTCCGAAGCTGAATTCGCCGCAATTGTAGGACCATCAGGATCAGGTAAAACGACCCTTCTGAACATGATAGGTGGTCTTGATATGCCAACATCCGGTGAAATTACTATCAGCGGCACCAACCTGTCAAAGCTGAAACCATCGCAACTTATTGATTTTCGTCTGAATAACATAGGATTCGTATTTCAGTCATATAACCTTATCCCAGTTTTAACAGCAAAAGAAAATGTTGAATTTATAATGACACTTCAGAAATGGCCTGAAAAAGAGAGAGACGAGCGGACGAATGAGTTACTCCAGGCAGTTGGCCTGGGCGACAGGATGAACAGCAGGCCGGCAAAACTCTCGGGAGGACAACAACAAAGAGTGGCTGTTGCAAGGGCCCTTGCTTCAAGGCCGAAATTTATTCTTGCCGATGAGCCTACCGCCAATCTTGATTCAAAATCGGCCACAACACTTCTCGGGATAATGGAAAAACTCAATCATGAGTCGAAGATCACTTTCATTTTTTCAACACACGATCCCAGAGTCGTTAAAATGGCTCACCGTGTTATTACTCTTGAAGACGGTAAAGTTGTTTCAGATGATATCAGGGAACTTCCTGAATAACATTTCAATCCTGATGAAGAATTTTATTATTGTCATAAATATTTTGTTTTTGCATGCTACAGGTCTGTTTCCCCAGGAACAGAAATCCATTTCCCTCGGTGGTTACTTCACAGCAATGCCGGACGTAATGTTTGATACTTTGTCCGGACCTTTTATTAATGACCTCCTTCTTCATAACAGGATCAACATGAAAGCATATCTGAACGATCATATAATATTTTCAGCCGAATTACGGAACAGGTTTTTCACAGGCGATATGGTGAAAGCCGGCAAAGCCTATTCGGAAATGATCGGGAAGGATGAAGGGATCTTGGATATGTCGTGGAATATTTTCAATGAGAAATCGTTTTTTTTTAATACCACCATAGACAGGATGTGGATTGATTTCAATTATGAAAAGTTCCAGGCTAGATTAGGCAGGCAGCGTATTAACTGGGGGCAGACATTTGTGTGGAATCCGAATGACATTTTCAATGCTTACTCTTTCTTCGATATCGATTATATTGAAAGACCCGGAAGTGATGCAATAAGGCTGCAATATTATCCGACTTCCTCTTCTGTGGCTGAGCTTGCCGTTAAAGCCGACCGGAATAATGATATAACAGCAGCCGGATTGTTCCGTTTCAGTAAATGGGGATATGATATACAATTTCTTGCAGGGTATTCAAACAGTTCTGATATAGTTGCAGGTGCCGGATGGTCAGGGTCGATAGGATCGCTATCTTTCCGCGGTGAAGGAACATGGTTTCATCCGGTCCGTTCTTTCAGCGATACTTCCGGTACTTCAATAATCACAGCCGGGATTGACAAAATTTTCAGTAACAATTCAACACTTCAGTTTCAGCTGATGTATTGTAATAATCCCCTGGATCTTAAGAATTTTACAAGTTTATATACTGGAAATCTCACTGCCAAGGATCTTGCATTTTCGGAATTTTCAGCATTCGGGCAGTTCTCCTGGGCTGCCACACCTTTGCTGACCCTTGGTCTTTCTGCAATGTGGTTCCCCGACCTCAGCGGATATTTCACCGGGCCGTCAATCGACTTTTCAATGGCTGAAAATGTCGACTTCTCCCTTATCTGGCAGCACTTCCGAGGTGAAATGAGCGGAATAAGATCAAGGATAAACCTTGTATTTCTCAGATTCAAATACAGTTTCTAGAATTTTTCTACTTTTGCCGCATTAACTGAATTATACATGGCACTTGTTCATGAATTAGAGAGAAGCGGGAACTGGCTTTTTAAAAGAAGGAGCTGGCTGCCATTGTTCCTGGTCGCAGCAGGTATACTGATAATGTTCCTCGGCAACAGGCAGGCTATATTCTTTGATCTGCGTGATGAGATGATCTTTTTGGGAGTCAGCCTTCTCGGGGAACTGGTCAGGATACTGACGGTGGGATTTGCTCCCAAAGGGACATCGGGACGTAATACAGGTGACGGACAGGTGGCCTGGGAACTGAACACAACAGGCGCTTACTCATTATTAAGACATCCGCTTTACCTGGGTAACCTCCTGATGTGGCTCGGCCCTGTTCTTTTTCTGAGGTCAGTCTGGTTCACTATACTTTTCCTTCTGATTTATTGGCTCTATTATGAACGTATTATGTTTGCCGAAGAACAGTTTCTCAGGAGAAAGTTCGGGGAAGAATATGATAAGTATTCCGAAAAAGTAAATTCATTCATACCATTCGGCTCTGAATTCATAGCCCCAAAACTTCCTTTCTCATTCAGGAATGTTTTAAAAAGGGAATATAACAGCGTAGTGAATATCTTTCTGATTTTTGCAGTACTTGATCTTTTCCGCAATTACTTCCTTACAGGCAGGGTCTTTTTTTCCAGGCTATGGCTCCTACTGCTTATAGCTGCTGCTGTAATCTGGGTAATAATAAGAATAATTCACAAGTCGACAAAATTGCTTGAGGTTGAAGGGAGATAAGCTCTCCACGGTCATCAGTCATCTCTAGCGCCTGTAAATATCATCACATAATATAACAATGTAGCCAGTGAGCCGAGGGCGGCAACAACATATGTCGTGGCGGCCCATTTAAGTGCATCCTGGGCTTTTTCATGGCTGTCATAGGATGTAATTCCTGAATTCGAAAGCCATACAAGAGCTCTCTGGCTTGCATTGAATTCAACAGGAAGAGTTATGAAACTGAATAAAGTGGTAAGTGCAAAAAGTACTATACCGGCAAACAGAAGTGCGGGAAATGTGTTTACAAAAATTACTCCTGCAAGAAGAACCCACTGAACCCAGTGTGATGAGAAGCTGACAATCGGTACCATTCTGGAACGGAACCCGAGCCATGCATAGGCTGTTGCATGCTGAACGGCATGACCTGTTTCATGAGCTGCCACTGCAGCAGCTGCAACGCTTCGTGAACTGAATACATCCTGGCTGAGGTTTATGGTCTTTTTTTCCGGATTGTAATGATCTGTAAGCTGCCCCGGAACACTAACCACCGATACATCATAAATGCCATTATCCCTTAGCATCCTTTCGGCTATTTCCTTGCCCGTCATGCCATTGTCAACAGGGATTTTAGAATATTTTTTGAATTTGGATTTCAGAATAGCACTAACGATCCAGCTGAGGACCATAAACACTATAAATATTACCCAGATATTTACTGTCATTTTACTAATATTTTTTCTATTAACACTTCAAAAGCCCTGCCAGTTCATTTTATTTGTCATTTTGGCAGGAATTAACCTTTATTAAGGAACTGTATCCGATAGTTCTTTTTATATATATTTGATACATGACAAAGGTACTCAAAAATATCCTGACATTCCTGTTATCAATACCTGTACATTTTTACCGTCATGCAATATCTCCATGGCTCAGACCTTCGTGCAGACATCTTCCGTCCTGTTCGGAATATATGCTTGATGCCCTGAAGTTACATGGCCCGTTCGCCGGTCTTGCTCTTGGCACAGGCAGGATCCTCAGGTGCCGTCCCGGCGGAACACATGGTTTTGATCCTGTTCCCCGGTTTCTCTTCAAAAGGTACAGGCCGGTAAGAAGATTTTTTAAAAGATATAAGACTGAGAACAGGCTCAGAAGATAATTAAAAATTCAGTTCCTTTTTTAACAGCTGGTATCCGGCTCTGCTTACCGGCAGCTTCTCGCCCGATTTTAACATGGCAAGATGAGTGTCCTTGCCATAAGGCTCTATACGGTTGATCTCCTGGACCCGCACTATATACGACCTGTGGATCCTGATAAAGTCATTTTCAGGAAGATTATCCTCATAATACTTCATGGTCTGCTGTTTCAGTGCTTTCCCCGATATGTGATGTATCATGACATAATCATCCTGGGCTTCGACAAATCTAATCTGGTCTACCGGTATCAGGCTTATGCCATTTCCTTTCCTGACTACAATCCTGGAGACAGGAGAAACGGGTTCGGGTAACTTTGACAACAGCATGTTTGCCGGTTCCGAATTGCCTGATCCGGACCGGATCTTGTCGGTGGCCTTTTTTACAGCTTCCAGGAAGCGCCTTTTGGCGAATGGTTTAAGGAGGTAATCAACTGCATTCAGCTCAAATGCTCTGATTGCAAACTGGTCATAGGCAGTTGTGAATATCACTTCAGGTTTTTCAGTCATTACCTCCAGCATCTCAATCCCTGTCAGCCTTGGCATCTGGATGTCGAGAAAGACCAGTTCCGGTTTCATCGTGGTTATTGTTTTCAAACCCATAAAGCCATCTGAGCATTCCGCAATAATATCAATATAATCAAGCTCACTTAAATAATGTCTGATGATTTCCCTGGCAGGAGTTTCATCATCAATGATGACTGCTCTGATTTTTTCCATCTGTATAATTCCTTCGCTATGTAAAACAAATTTACTGAAAATTTCAAATTTCAGCAGGAATATACAGTGTTACTTTAAAGACATCATCCTCCGTCAGGGTACTCATTGAGGCCTTGCTTCCGTAAAACAGCTTCAGCCTTCGTTCAACGTTAATAAGTCCTGTCCCTGTCCCTTTTCCATGTGGCTGCCCTGGTTCAAAATTATTGCTAATAGTTATAACAGCATAACCATCCGACATTTTTGCCTCAGTACTTATCTTAACAGTTCCGGTGCTTTCATAGACGCCATGTTTAATTGCATTCTCATAAAGAGGCTGAAGTATCATTACAGGCATTTTTATTTCAAGACAATTCTCCTCAATATGTTCTTCGGTCGACAATTTTTCTCCGAACCTCACTTTTTCTATGTCGAAATACAACCTGAGATTCTCGAGTTCACTTCTGAATGAAACAGGTTGTTCATCTTTTTTTGACAGGGCATACCGCATGAATTCTGAAAGATTCACAACCATATCCCTTGCTTTTTCAGGGTTTGTGACTGTAAGTGAGCTAATAGAATTAAGACTGTTAAAGAGGAAATGTGGATTTATCTGGGACCGGAGCATTTTCAGCTCTGTTTCCCGGACAAGGCTTTCAAGTCTTGCTTCTCTTGCTTTTTTCTCGGAAAGGTTTGTAAGACTTATAAAAAGGTAATAAGCAAGTATGGCCAGGAAGTAAATAAAAACACCAGTACCTGTCCTGTAAGGAAGAGTGACTGACCAGTAATTATTATATAGTTCCTTGTCACTGGCAATCAGAAGCATGATTGATTTTGTCAGCAGTATTGTCAGGGCAATTGTGACGATACCTCCGGCAACAAGATTGATAATCATCGAAAGAGGTCTTGCTTTTTCCTGATTAAAATAGTTGAAAGGGAACCACAGGGACAGCATCAGTACTGAAAAAATAAGAAGTGACAACAATGTATCGGGGATACTTATTATCTCGAAGCTTCCATAGGCGAAATAATATAACAATGTCTGGCCCAGCGCAAGAAAGAGCCAGGCCAGCCACCATATTATAAGTCGTGTCCTGTTTTCAAATACAGGATGCTTCATATACTGATTTCTTAATAACTTTTTACTTCACCGCCGCCAAATACAACTGCACCTTTGATAACAAGCTGGCTTGTCGAATCAACCGTTCTGCCGGGAGTCAGTTTCCTTGAATCGCTGAACCCGCCAAGAATGGGTGTCACTTCTATTGTAACGAACCAGGTATCGGGTACAATAATTGTTGCTCCTCCGAAAACGCATGCTATCTCTATTTCATTCCTTCCCGGTGCCAGCCTTGCTTTAGTCAGATCAAGTTCTGTACCTCCAAAAACAGCTGATATCTTTCCTCCCCTGAAATTCTGCGAAACAACCTGGCGGTCTCCTCCACTGAAGATATTTACATAATCGATATAGTCATCTCCTGTCATTCCTTTCGAAGAACCCCCGGCAAAGCCTTTCCGTCTGGATACAATGAAAAGAATACCCACTATTATGAATATTGCGGGCCAGAACATATTATACATATGAAATGTTTCCCTGAATACAAGAGGGATCATAAAAAATCCGCCAACTGCCATTACAATTATCCCTGCAGTTTTTTCTGCTGAACTAAGGGTAAGAACAAGCCCTATTGTAACAAGAAGCATCGGCCAGCTGAAGACCACATTATCGATGAAGTCGGGAAAGATCCCTGTATTCCTGAGGATAAGAAATAATCCCGCAATGACAAGAACTACTCCGATAAGTACTTTGTTGCTGGAACCCTGATAAGGTTCCTTACCCGGGATATTACTATCAGTCCGGTAATCATTATTTGTTTCCATAGCTGTAAATTTATTTGTTTTTTAATTAACCAGTTTGTTATCTCCTTTTTAAGAAGGAAGAGATTATGAATGAAATTCCGATCAGTATCACTACTCCCGGCCAGTAAAAAGTTCTTACAACCTCAGGCATTTCCCCGAAGTGATTATCATACATGAACCATATCCCTCCTGCTATCAAAAGCACACCCGGGATAAAGCTGAGGTTCAGGATCAGGATCACTCCGACAAAGACCATTGCTGTTTCCCAGGTAAAGTAATCCTTAACGCTTCCCAGGTGAAGCATGTCGTTTGTCGCTACAAGGAGGGCAAGCCCGAGTGCTATGAGAAAGAGTCCGAAACCCACTCTGGGATGATGCTCCCTGTGTCTCTCAATATGACTGTCACGCTGTTTCATGTCTTTAATATTTAATGGATCAAAAATAATTCACACAAATAATGACGGGAAATTAAAATCGGTGAATTGCGGTTTTTTGGCGGTATATGGCATCTTTTGCTGGAAAGTGTTACTTTTTTGTTCATAATTTTTTTAATTGAATAAGCTTTCATATTTTTGCAGACCAAAATTTGTTGAGATGTCGGGTTCATATACAATACCGATAAGCGGGTTGAAGGAAGGCTGCCACAGTCATAATTTTGAATTAGGTAAGAAGTTTTTTGGCCTGTTTGAGGAATCTGAAATAAGTGAAGGGGAGCTTAAAGTTTCTGTGGAAGCTGACCGGCGTGTATCACATATTGATATTATGATCAGGATCAAAGGGACTGTAATGGTTTCCTGCGACAGGTGCCTCGGAGTTTTTTCCCTGCCTGTAAACTCTGAGAACAGACTTCTGGTCAAATTTGATAAATCGCATGATGAAAGCGACCCGGATATTATATCACTGTCAGCAGATGAGACAGAGCTGGATCTCACCTGGTATTTATATGAATACATACAGCTGGCCCTGCCCATTCAGCGAATTCATCCGGAAGATGAAAAAGGGAACAGCACATGCGATCCTGAAATGATCAGCAAGCTTAATGAACATATTATTAAAGAAGATATTGGCACAGACCCACGCTGGGACGAATTAAAAAGAATTATGAACAATTAAAACTGAAAGAAATGCCAAATCCAAAACGGAAACACTCGAAAACAAGAAGAGACAAACGCAGGACTCACTATAAAGCAACTGCACCAACAGTTGGAACATGTTCGAACTGCGGATCTTCGGTACAGTATCACAGGGTATGTCCTGAGTGCGGCTTTTACAGAGGCAAGCTTGTCATCGAGAAGAAGACAGCTGAGTGACCCCGGTTAACAAACCGATGATTCGATGAAAATAGGCCTGGATATAATGGGTGGAGATTTTGCACCCGATGCAGTTGTTGAGGGTGCAGTTGATTCACTCAGCCATTTATCTGATAATGATAAACTGGTTCTCATTGGAGATCAGGACTCAATTCTTTTCAAGCTGAAAGAATTATCCTGTGATCCGTCACGGTTCGAGATTGTTCATACTACACAGGTAATAGGAATGGGCGATACACCATCAAAGGCCTATTCCCAGAAACCCGATTCAAGTATAGCAGTCGGATACAGACTTTTAAAGCAAAACAGGATAGACGGGTTTTGCAGTGCAGGAAATACCGGTGCAATGCTTGTTGGCGCCAGCTATACGGTTAATGTGATCCCGGGAGTCTTCCGTCCCGCCCTTGCTACCGTTATGCCTGTTATGAATAACCGCCATGCCGTCATTCTGGATGTTGGACTTAATCCCGATACTAAACCTGACGTTCTGCTTCAGTATGGTATGCTTGGGACCCTGTTTGCAAAATATGTCCTCGAAATTGATAATCCTACTGTCCGGCTTCTTAATATAGGTGAGGAGGAATCAAAAGGCACTCCGGCGGTGAAAGCTGCCTATGAACTTATGAAGGAACATACAGAAATAAATTTCCTCGGGAATATCGAAGCAAATGACATGTTTGGCGAAAAATCACCGGATGTGATAGTTTGCGACGGCTTCGTGGGAAATGTTGTCCTGAAGCAGACAGAAGCTTTTTATCAGATATATAAATCCCGGAATCTCTCGGATTCCTATTTTGAAAGGCTTAATTTCGAGAATATCGGAGGTACTCCTATTGTTGGGATAAATGCCAATGTTGTTATTGGTCATGGGATATCCAGGCGCAAGGCAATAATGAATATGATACTCCAGACCCTGGCAGTAGTCCATGTCGACCTTGCCCAGAAGATCAAAGAAGCAATCTGATAATGGAAAAAATTCGTGCAGCCATAACAGGGATTCATGCATGGGTTCCGGATTACAGGCTCACAAATTCCGAGCTTTCCCGATTGGTTGACACTTCCGACGAGTGGATAATGCAACGTGTCGGAATAAAGGAAAGAAGGATACTTAAGGGAGAGGGCATGGGAACTTCTTATCTCGGGGAAATGGCTGTCTTAGGTCTTCTCGAAAAAACCGGCACTTCACCCGACGATGTCGACCTCCTGATCTGCGCCACCATCACTCCCGATATGCAATTCCCGGCCACAGCAAATATAATTTCGGAAAAAGCGGGAATAAAGAATGCCTTCAGTTTCGACCTGGCAGCTGCATGCTCCGGTTTCCTTTTCGCTTTACAGACGGGAGCTTCATATGTTGAGACAGGTAAGTATAAAAAGGTTATTATAGTTGGCGCCGACAAAATGTCGTCTATAACGGATTATACTGACCGGACAACTTGCCCTCTTTTCGGCGATGCAGCCGGTGCTGTTCTCCTTGAACCCACAACAGAGGATTATGGAATACTGGATCATATTTTTCACGTCGACGGTTCAGGTCAGAAATATCTTCATCTCAAGGCCGGGGGATCAGTGAAGCCGGCTTCTGTTGAGACTCTTGAGGCCAGGGAACATTTTATATACCAGGAAGGACAGGCAGTGTTCAAGTTTGCAGTATCGAAAATGGCCGATGTGGCAGCTGAGATAATGCAGAAGAACAACCTTAAGCCCGATGATATCGCCTTTCTTGTGCCACATCAGGCCAACCTCAGAATAATTGATGCAACAGGCCGAAGGATGGGACTTCCTCCGGAAAAGGTAATGATCAATATAGAGAATTACGGTAATACAACCGCAGCCACAATCCCTCTGTGTTTATGGGAATATGAAAACCGGCTTAAAAAGGGCGATGTACTCATTCTGGCAGCATTCGGCGGTGGATTTACATGGGGCTCCGTCTATTTAAAATGGGCCTACGATCCGGAATAAGGATTATGTAATCTACGCAATAGTTTATATATTTGCGAGTTATTAAGTTTATATCTTAAAGCTCTAACTACTATGGCAAAATACAATGAGGCTGAAGCGGCAGCAATTAACCTTGTAAGCAGCGGTACTGATATTACGGGAGATGTTAAATCCAGCGGGGATCTGCGTATTGATGGCACTCTTAACGGTAATCTGAATACAAAGGGGAAGGTTGTTATAGGCCCGACCGGAAGAGTTAACGGGGAAGTTATCTGCAAGAATTCGGAAGTATCAGGTACGGTAGAGGGAAAGATCACAGTGCATCAGCTGCTTATACTGAAAGTCTCTTCAAAGATCTTTGGCGATATTGTTACCTCAAAATTATCAATTGAACCCGGAGCAATCTTCTCCGGAAACTGCAAAATGAGCGACAACGACAGCAATGGAGGAGCAGGAAAAGGAAAAGAATCAGAAAAAAGCTCAAAATAAAGGGTTAAGCGATTATGCCAGATATACGGGCCTGGCTGTCCAGATGGCAGTCATAATTGGCCTCACCACCTGGGGAGGCATCAAACTCGACCAGCTGGCAGGATTCTCCGGACCAGTCTTTACAATAATTCTTTCTTTACTTGGTGTCTTTGCTGCTATATATGCGGCAATCAAAGATTTCATTAAGTGATCCTTCCCTTGAAACCTCTTCTTAAAAATATCTTTTGGATAATTATTATCGAAACACTGATTCTTGCCGGAGGGCTTGTTTTACTGGCACGGTCTGATCCCGGGTTTGAATTTGCGGGAATAGTTGCCCTTTCAATGTCTTTTGCCCTGCTGTCGCTTCTTACATTAATAATATTTTTCCTCGGACAGAAAAAGGGACCTGAAGCACGGACAATGTACATACTTGTAGCTTTAGGAATCAAGTTCATTCTCGAAATGGTGATTGCTCTGCTCTGGTTTTTTGTTGCTAAAAAAACTGGATTAACATCAGTAATATTGTTTTTTGTACTATATTTAGCCTTCACTCTGTTTTCGGTATTGGTTGTGTTGAAAACACTGAAATACAAACCTTTATAAGAGA